>NZ_LZHN01000063.1:0-173002 GCF_001690435.1 Gilliamella sp. Nev3-1
AGTGGCGGACGGGTGAGTAAAGTATGGGGATCTGCCGAATGGAGGGGGACAACAGTTGGAAACGACTGCTAATACCGCATAAAGTTGAGAGACCAAAGCATGGGACCTTTGGGCCATGCGCCATTTGATGAACCCATATGGGATTAGCTAGTAGGTGGGGTAAAGGCTCACCTAGGCGACGATCTCTAGCTGGTCTGAGAGGATGGCCAGCCACACTGGAACTGAGACACGGTCCAGACTCCTACGGGAGGCAGCAGTGGGGAATATTGCACAATGGGGGGAACCCTGATGCAGCCATGCCGCGTGTATGAAGAAGGCCTTCGGGTTGTAAAGTACTTTCGGTGATGAGGAAGGTGTTGTATCTAATAGGTGCAACAATTGACGTTAATTACAGAAGAAGCACCGGCTAACTCCGTGCCAGCAGCCGCGGTAATACGGAGGGTGCGAGCGTTAATCGGAATGACTGGGCGTAAAGGGCATGTAGGCGGATAATTAAGTTAGGTGTGAAAGCCCTGGGCTCAACCTAGGAATTGCACTTAAAACTGGTTAACTAGAGTATTGTAGAGGAAGGTAGAATTCCACGTGTAGCGGTGAAATGCGTAGAGATGTGGAGGAATACCGGTGGCGAAGGCGGCCTTCTGGACAGATACTGACGCTGAGATGCGAAAGCGTGGGGAGCAAACAGGATTAGATACCCTGGTAGTCCACGCTGTAAACGATGTCGATTTGGAGTTTGTTGCCTAGAGTGATGGGCTCCGAAGCTAACGCGATAAATCGACCGCCTGGGGAGTACGGCCGCAAGGTTAAAACTCAAATGAATTGACGGGGGCCCGCACAAGCGGTGGAGCATGTGGTTTAATTCGATGCAACGCGAAGAACCTTACCTGGTCTTGACATCCACAGAATCCTGTAGAGATATGGGAGTGCCTTCGGGAACTGTGAGACAGGTGCTGCATGGCTGTCGTCAGCTCGTGTTGTGAAATGTTGGGTTAAGTCCCGCAACGAGCGCAACCCTTATCCTTTGTTGCCATCGGTTTGGCCGGGAACTCAAAGGAGACTGCCGTTGATAAAGCGGAGGAAGGTGGGGACGACGTCAAGTCATCATGGCCCTTACGACCAGGGCTACACACGTGCTACAATGGCGTATACAAAGGGAGGCGACCTCGCGAGAGCAAGCGGACCTCATAAAGTACGTCTAAGTCCGGATTGGAGTCTGCAACTCGACTCCATGAAGTCGGAATCGCTAGTAATCGTGAATCAGAATGTCACGGTGAATACGTTCCCGGGCCTTGTACACACCGCCCGTCACACCATGGGAGTGGGTTGCACCAGAAGTAGATAGCTTAACCTTCGGGAGGGCGTTTACCACGGTGTGGTTCATGACTGGGGTGAAGTCGTAACAAGGTAACCGTAGGGGAACCTGCGGTTGGATCACCTCCTTACGAAGAGCTCGTAAGTGTTCACACAGATTGTTTGTTTAGAAGAAAGAGTCACTTTATTGGGTCTGTAGCTCAGGTGGTTAGAGCGCACCCCTGATAAGGGTGAGGTCGGTGGTTCAAGTCCACTCAGACCCACCAATTCTACTTATTAAGCTGATTTTAGTTTGATTGGTTGATGAAGTGAGACAATGGGGCTATAGCTCAGCTGGGAGAGCGCCTGCCTTGCACGCAGGAGGCCAGCGGTTCGATCCCGCTTAGCTCCACCATTAAAGGTACCTCTACTATTCGATGATGAAAAATTATGTTTGTATTTACTTGGTTTAGTGTTTGAGTGAATAGAAAGATAAAGCTCTTTAACAATTAGGAACAAGCTGAAAGAAACGAGTTCTCGTTTTTACGGAAAGCTTTTATTTTTGGTTTAATGATATATTTGATAAAAATTGAGTTAAGCTGATTAAATTAAAAGTATTGAAGTAAAAAAGAGAAAAAAGCGTAAATTGAAAACCAAGATAACTGTGAGTTGTAAGGTTAAGAAATTAAGCGTACACGGTGGATGCCTAGGCAATCAGAGGCGAAGAAGGACGTGTTAATCTGCGAAAAGCGACGGTGAGCCGATAAAAGGCGCTATAGCCGTTGATGTCCGAATGGGGAAACCCAGTGTAGGTGACTACACTATCATATAATGAATTCATAGTTATATGAGGCGAACCGGGAGAACTGAAACATCTAAGTACCCCGAGGAAAAGAAATCAACCGAGATTCCCTAAGTAGCGGCGAGCGAAAGGGGAGTAGCCCAAGCGGGTAGCATGATGTATTAGTGGAAGCGTCTGGAAAGTCGCACGATAGAGGGTGAAAGTCCCGTACATGAAAATGCATGATGTGGAAGCTTATAGAGTAGGGCGGGACACGTGATATCCTGTCTGAAGAAGGGGGGACCATCCTCCAAGGCTAAATACTCCTGATTGACCGATAGTGAACCAGTACCGTGAGGGAAAGGCGAAAAGAACCCCGGGAGGGGAGTGAAATAGACCCTGAAACCGTGTACGTACAATCAGTGGGAGCTGTTACCGTTGGGTAATAGTGACTGCGTACCTTTTGTATAATGGGTCAGCGACTTATATTCTGTAGCGAGGTTAACCGAATAGGGGAGCCGAAGGGAAACCGAGTATTAACTGTGCGTTAAGTTGCAGGGTATAGACCCGAAACCCGGTGATCTAGCCATGGGCAGGTTGAAGGTTGGTTAACACTAACTGGAGGACCGAACCGACTAATGTTGAAAAATTAGCGGATGACCTGTGGCTGGGGGTGAAAGGCCAATCAAACCGGGAGATAGCTGGTTCTCCCCGAAAGCTATTTAGGTAGCGCCTCATGAATGACTGTTGGGGGTAGAGCACTGTTTCGGCTAGGGGGCCATCCCGGCTTACCAACCCGATGCAAACTCCGAATACTGACAAGTTGAATCATGGGAGACACACGGCGGGTGCTAACGTTCGTCGTGAAGAGGGAAACAACCCAGACCGCCAGCTAAGGTCCCGAAGTCATAGTTAAGTGGGAAACGAAGTGGGAAGGCTTAGACAGCTAGGATGTTGGCTTAGAAGCAGCCATCATTTAAAGAAAGCGTAATAGCTCACTAGTCGAGTCGGCCTGCGCGGAAGATGTAACGGGGCTAAAACTATGCACCGAAGCTGCGGCAGTGCACGAAAGTGTATTGGGTAGGGGAGCGTTCTGTAAGCCGTAGAAGGTGTGTTGTGAGGCATGCTGGAGGTATCAGAAGTGCGAATGCTGACATAAGTAACGATAAAGCGGGTGAAAAGCCCGCTCGCCGGAAGACCAAGGGTTCCTGTCCAACGTTAATCGGGGCAGGGTGAGTCGACCCCTAAGGAGAGGCCGAAGGGCGTATCTGATGGGAAACGGGTTAATATTCCCGTACTGGTTATAACTGCGATGGGGGGACGAAGAAGGCTAGGTTTACCACCTATTGGATGGTGGGTTAAGCATGTAGGCGTGTGATTAGGCAAATCCGGTCACTGAGACGCTGAGGTGTGATGACGATGCACTAAGGTGCAGAAGTAATTGATGCCCTGCTTCCAGGAAAATCCTCTAAGCTTCAGGTTATAATCAATCGTACCCGAAACCGACACAGGTGGTCAGGTAGAGAATACTCAGGCGCTTGAGAGAACTCGGGTGAAGGAACTAGGCAAAATGGTGCCGTAACTTCGGGAGAAGGCACGCTGATGGTAATTGAAGTCCCATGCGGATGGAGGTGAAATCAGTCGAAGATACCAGCTGGCTGCAACTGTTTAATAAAAACACAGCACTGTGCAAACACGAAAGTGGACGTATACGGTGTGACGCCTGCCCGGTGCTGGAAGGTTAATTGATGGGGTTATGCTTATGCAGAAGCTCTTGATCGAAGCCCCAGTAAACGGCGGCCGTAACTATAACGGTCCTAAGGTAGCGAAATTCCTTGTCGGGTAAGTTCCGACCTGCACGAATGGCGTAATGATGGCCAGGCTGTCTCCACCCGAGACTCAGTGAAATTGAAATTGCCGTGAAGATGCGGTGTACCCGTGGCAAGACGGAAAGACCCCGTGAACCTTTACTATAGCTTGACAGTGAACATTGAGCCTTAATGTGTAGGATAGGTGGGAGGCAAAGAAGCATGCACGCCAGTATGCATGGAGTCGACCTTGAAATACCACCCTTTAATGTTTGATGTTCTAACCTATACTTCTGAATCGAGGTAAGGGACACTGTCTGGTGGGTAGTTTGACTGGGGCGGTCTCCTCCCAAAGAGTAACGGAGGAGCACGAAGGTTAGCTAATCCTGGTCGGACATCAGGAGGTTAGTGCAATGGCAAAAGCTAGCTTGACTGCGAGAGTGACGGCTCGAGCAGGTACGAAAGTAGGTCATAGTGATCCGGTGGTTCTGAATGGAAGGGCCATCGCTCAACGGATAAAAGGTACTCCGGGGATAACAGGCTGATACCGCCCAAGAGTTCATATCGACGGCGGTGTTTGGCACCTCGATGTCGGCTCATCACATCCTGGGGCTGAAGTAGGTCCCAAGGGTACGGCTGTTCGCCGTTTAAAGTGGTACGCGAGCTGGGTTTAGAACGTCGTGAGACAGTTCGGTCCCTATCTGCCATGGGCGTAGGAAAATTGAGAGGGTTTGCTTCTAGTACGAGAGGACCGAAGTGAACGCACCGCTGGTGTTCGGGTTGTGATGCCAATTGCATTGCCCGGTAGCTACGTGCGGAATAGATAAGTGCTGAAAGCATCTAAGTACGAAACTAGCCTCGAGATGAGTTTTCCCTGAAGAGATTCAGTAAGGTCCGTTTGAGACTAAGACGTAGATAGGTCAGGTGTGTAAGTGTAGTGATACATTGAGCTAACTGATACTAATGAACCGAGAGTCTTAACCTTACAACTCGGAGTTGTTTTGGAGTTACGCGATTGGATGATTGAAGTTGATATATTTAGAGAGATTGACTTTAAATTGTTTAATAAATGAGAGAGCAGTTTGTTCCGGATTGAGCAATTGCTGTGGATATGAGATAATACATGGTAATTGAGAGAAGAGAAGACAGGATATGTCTGGCGGTAATAGCGCGGTGGTCCCACCTGACCCCATGCCGAACTCAGAAGTGAAACGCCGTAGTGCCGATGGTAGTGTGGGTATTACCCATGTGAGAGTAGGGTGCCGCCAGACTTTTAAATTTTATTTATATTAACATACCAAATACGGTGGAGCGGTAGTTCAGTTGGTTAGAATACCTGCCTGTCACGCAGGGGGTCGCGGGTTCGAGCCCCGTCCGTTCCGCCACTTCCATTTAGGGGCGTAGTTCAATTGGTAGAGCACCGGTCTCCAAAACCGGGTGTTGGGAGTTCGAGACTCTCCGCCCCTGCCACAAGATAACATTTATGTTTTAATTTTAGCCAATTAACCGATTTTATCTGTATAAATAAAAGAATTTTGTTTACAGATTAACTTTGTCAATTATAATTCCCGCCAACTACTTTTACAATCTAGAGGATAGAACATGGCTGAGAGTTTTATTAGTCAACAACGTTTTTTCGATAATAAGAATTATCCAAGAGGATTTTCTCGCCACGGCGATTTTACTATTAAAGAAGCTATGATTTTAGAAAAGCATGGTTGTGCTTTTAAAGATCTTGACACAGAAGCTAAAAAGCCTACCACTGCAGAAGAAAAATCATTTGTAGCGGTTTGCAAAGGTAAAAAAGAGCCATCAACTGATTTTGAAAAAACATGGTTGAAGTATCTTTCTCGTATAAATAAGCCAAAACGTTTTCATACATTATCTGGTGGAAAACCACAGGTTGATGTAACAGACGATTTTGTAGATAGTGATGACTAATTCTTTAACCAATATTTTTGTGTAATTGAATTAGTAACCGATCCATAGAGCGATAACTTAATGCTTCTGAAACATGTTTTCGTTCTATGGTTTCTGATAAATCTAAATCTGCGATTGTGCGCGATACTTTTAGTATTCGGTGCCATGAACGAGCAGAGAGACCTAATTTAATTAAAGCTTGCTCTAAATATTCATTATTTTCATTTGATAATTGGCAATAGCATTGAATTTCATTTGTGCTTAATTGGCTATTTAGTTTGCTGCTTCTTTTTAATTGAGTATTTCTTGCTGTTAGAACTCGTTGTTTTACTGTTTCAGTTGATTCTGCTGAAGTTACTTTTTGGCTTAGAGCACCTTTAGGTAGTAAAGGAACTTCAATAGAAATATCGAACCTGTCAAGAAATGGTCCTGAAAGCCGATTCAAATAGCGAATAGTTTGCTGTGGTGTTGTTCTATTATGTGTGCCTTGATAATGTCCTGTTGGACTTGGATTCATTGCCGCTATTAACTGAAATCTAGCGGGAAATTTTATTTTTGCATTTGCCCTTGAAATGATAATTTCTCCCGATTCAATGGGTTCTCTTAACGCGTCTAATACTTTTCGATTAAATTCTGGTAATTCGTCTAAAAATAATACGCCGTTATGGGCTAGAGAAATTTCTCCAGGTCTAGGGATTGTTCCTCCGCCAACAAGAGCTGCAGTTGATGCGCTATGGTGAGGCGCTCTAAAAGGTCTTTTACGCCAATTTTTTACTGATCCATATGAACTGACAAGGCTTGTTATTGCCGCACTTTCAAGTGCTTCATCATCAGATAATTGAGGTAATAAAGAGGTTAAACGCGTTGCTAACATAGTTTTACCTGTACCTGGAGGTCCAATTAATAATAAATTATGCCCTCCCGCTGCTGCAATTTCTAATGCTCTCTTGGCGTGTTCTTGCCCAATTATATCTTGTAAACTAGCTGGGTTATTGTTACCGCCTTGATATTCACGATATTGAACTGTTGGTAAATCAATTTCTTTATATAAATATTGGCATAATTCTAGTAAATTACTGGTGATTAATGTGTTGCTTTGGTGAATTAAAGAAATTTCTGATTGGTTTTCGGCGGAAATAATTAATCTGCGATTTTTCTTTTTAGAGGAAATTGCAGCTGGTATTGCGCCTTTTACGGCTCTAATATTTCCTGAAAGAGCTAATTCACCCAAAAATTCATAATGTAATAAATCTTCTGTTGGAATTTGCTCTGTTGCGGCAAGTATCGCAATAGCTATTGGTAAATCAAAGCGGCTTCCTTCTTTGGGTAAATCTGCTGGAGATAAGTTTACCGTTATTTTTTTAGCTGGAAAGGTAAAACCACTATTAATAATGGCACTTCTAACTCGATCTTTAGCTTCTTTAACGGTTGCTTCAGGAAGACCAACTAATACAAAGCCTGGTAACCCATTGCTAATATGAACTTCAACGTTTATTAATGGTGATTGTATTCCAATAGAGGCTCGAGTATAAATAATTGCAAGTGACATAGTTTTTAATTATTAATATGTTTAATTTTATTATTATCATATTAGAAAATATCGAAAAAACCATTAAAGCCATTTATTAATGGGATATAACACGCAATAAATAATACGATTTTGCAGTGATTTTAATTTGTTTTATTTAAAATGCGTTTTGAAATAAGTAATGATATAAAAAATAGACAAGTATTACTTAATACTATAGAGGGACCTGTTGGGGTGTCATAAACAAATGAGAATAGCACTCCAGCAACTACCGATAGCATCCCTACTATTATTGCAATTAACGCCATTGTTTCGGGTGTTTTTGAATAATATTTTGCTGTTGCGGCAGGAATGATAAGTAAAGATGTAATAATTAGCGCTCCAACAAATTTCATTGACAGACCTATGGTTAATGCTAGTAGTAAAGTCAAAAGCAATTTTGTGAGCTGTACATTAATGCCATGGCTAAAAGCTAATTCTTCGCTTACAGTGATAAATAAAATGTTATTCCATTGCCAAAATAATAAAGCACCAATGAATACTACACAAATAATAATCTGATAAAGATCTAAATATGTTACTGATAAAAGATCGCCAAATAAATATCCCATTAAATCGATACGGATATTGTCCATTAAACTAATTACTACTAAGCCTAGTGATAAGGCACTATGAGCTAAAATACCAAGTAATGTATCAATTGGTAATTGTTTTTGTGCTTCTAACCAAAGTAATCCGATAGCTAGTAAGAGTGTGACAAAAATGACTGCATAAAATAAATTGATATCCAACAAAAAGCCAAATGCGATACCAAGTAAAGCAGCATGTGATAAAGTATCGCCAAAATAAGACATTCTTCGCCAAACAACGAAAGTGCCTAAAGGCCCAGTTATGCTAGTTAAACATAATCCCGCTAATAAAGAAGGTAATAGTAATTCAATCATTGTTTTTTCCTTCTATAACTAGGCAAAACAATACGCTTATTTTGCTCAATAGATTGTTTACAACAATCATGTTGGTGATTGTGATGATGTTTATAAATAGCGAGTTGCGAGGTTTCATGTTGTCCAAAAAGAGAAATAAACTCTGGATCATTAGAAACAATTGCTGGTGTGCCAGAACAGCATATATGATGATTTAAGCAGATTACTTCGTCGGTTTTTGCCATGACCAAATGAAGATCATGGGAAACCATTAACACGCCACAATTGAACTGTTTTTTTGCATCAGCGATTAAATCATATAATAGTACTTGGCCATTGACATCTACCCCTTGAGTAGGTTCATCAAGAATCAGTAATTGAGGGCGCTTAACTAAAGCTTGAGCGAGCAAAACACGTTGCAATTCACCACCTGATAATTGATGCATAGATTCATTGATTAAATATTCAGCTTTTACCATTGATAATATATTAAAAATATCCTTTTTATTTAACTGTCTATTAAGACACATAAAACGTCTAACAGTAATAGGTAGTGTTGGATTTAAGTTGATTGACTGCGGCACATAACCAATCGTTAAGTTAGGTAAGCATGTGATTGTTCCTGAGGTGTATGGCATTAATCCTAAAATAACTTTCACCAGTGTCGATTTACCCGCTCCATTAGGACCAAGTACTGTAATAATTTGATTAAGATGAATGACTAACGAAACATCATATAATATTTTTTGATGGTCAATTTGCACCGAAACATTATCAAGCGAAATGAGTGGAGTCATTTTGTTAATCACCCTTGTCTATAAATATGTTATGTTATATTATAACAATAATTAACTCTATTTTACCATACATAATAAATATAGGAAAATTGTATGAAAAAATATATTCTACTAAATAGTAAAAAATTAGTTTTCTTAATGATACTTGGTTCATTAATGTTTATTCAAAGTATTGTTAATTATGCTAATGCGAAAGTTATTTCGTCTGTAAAGCCAATAGGATTTATTGTCGAAGCAATCGCTTCAGGAGTAACTGATAATGATATTTTACTTCCTGATGGCGCATCTCCACATAGTTATTATTTAAAACCATCTGATTTGGCTAAAGTTAAATCAGCTGAACTTGTGGTTTGGGTTGGCGAAGATATGGAAGCTTTTATGCCAACAATATTAAAAAGTATTGATAAGCAAAAACAAATTGAATTAATGGCAATACCAGAGATTAAAGTATTGCTTCGAACAGGTCATGAGGATCATGAACATGAAGATACTCACTCCCATCCTATACCTGCTAATGGTCATCATGGTGAATATGATGAACATATTTGGCTTTCACCTAAAATTGCCAAGGTGATTGCGCAGTCAATCCATGATCGACTTATTACCCTGTATCCAGATAAAAACGCATTGATTGATGCAAATCTAAACGAATTCATCATAAAACTTGCAGAAACAGAACAAAACATTGCAAAAAAACTCATTAACGTACAGAATAGAGGGTATTTTGTGTTTCATGATGCTTATGGGTATTTTGAATCGCAGTTCGGATTAAAGAATTTAGGCAGTTTTACTATAAATCCAGCAATTCAGCCGGGTGTTCAAAAGGTTTATGCAATTCAACAGGCGCTCAAAGAGCACCGAGCAGTATGTGTATTTCGAGAGCCACAGTTTAGCCCTGCAGTTATTGAAAAAATAGTGAATGGAACAGATGTACGTATTGGAGAGCTAAATCCATTAGGAACGGGTATTTCTCTTTCTAAAGATGCATATTCACAATTTTTAGCAAAATTAACAGAGCAACTGTTGGATTGTTTAGATAAAGACTAGTTTTAGAATAAATAGTTAAGGTTAATTTTGGCAAGACAAATAAAATCACCTGATATTGAAAAAAATAATTTTAGAAATACCTATTTTTCAATATTAGGTGTTCTTTTCATTGTTATCTTATTTATCGTTCTGTGGAATCCACTCAATTTGAATCGAACGGTTTATGTTCCTTTAACGCCTCAAGCTGAAACGACTGTAAATGATAACACCCATTCTTCTGTTGTTATCGATGATGGAAAAGTTGAGATGGTAAATGGGAAACCTTCTACAGTTACTGAATCATCAGATATTCCTGAAGATGAGATTGTTAAAGATGAATTAGATGACATTGTTGATGATAAAGATAATACTGTGCAATACACTATTGCACGAGGGGATACCCTGCATGATATCTTGATTCGTTATAACGTTAATCGAAATGACATCTATCAGTTAACGACAAAATTTAAACAACTTGCAAATTTGAGAATAGGTCAACAAATTAGTTGGACGACTGATGATAATCATAATTTGCAAACTTTTAGTTGGACAATCTCCAGTAATAATATTCGAATTTATGAAAAATCGGGCGATAAATTTGTAGAAAGTTCAGAAACAGTTGAAAGTGTACCACAAAATATTGTGATAAAAGGTGATATTAAAAGTAGCTTTGTTGCAGATGCTCGCAAAAATGGATTAACCAGTAATGAAATTGGCGTAATTACTCGTGCTTTACAATGGCGTTTAGATTTTCGTCGATTGCAAGTTGGTGATAAATTTTCAGTTGTTTTAACCAGAGAGATGCATGGCAATCGTTTATCTAATAGTCAGTTGTTAGGTGTACGCATTAAAAATGGTACCAAAGATTATTATGCTATTTTAGCAGATGATGGTAAATATTATGATATTAATGCGAACAGTTTGTCGCAAAGTTTTTTCCGTTATCCATTAGCAAAGCAAGCTAGAGTTTCCTCTGGTTTTAACCCTCGTCGCTTACATCCTGTTACCGGTGCGATAACTCCACATAATGGTGTTGATTTTGCAGTGTCTCGTGGTACACCAGTTTTATCAGTTGGTAATGGTGAAGTAGTCATTGCAAAGTATAGTGGTTCGGCTGGTAATTATATTGCTATTCGACACGGGCGTCAGTATATGACAACTTATATGCATTTGGATAAGATTTTAGTCAAACCAGGTCAGCAAGTTAAACAAGGTGATAAGATTGGGTTATCTGGAAATACAGGCCGTTCTACAGGACCTCACCTGCACTTTGAGCTACACATTAATAATAAGCCGGTTAATCCATTGACAGCAAGTTTACCTATTTCGGAAGGGTTGACAGGTAAGTCAAAAAAAGCGTTTTTGTCGAAAGTTAAAACTATTAGCTCACAGCTAGATTTTTAAATTCATACACTTGTTTTATGCTTCAAAATCGATTTTACCTGAAACTTTTTTACAAAAAGAAGACCGCAATATTCTTAAAAAATTATGTTATGATAAGCTAATTTTTATTGAATAATAAATATTAGGTGCAGTTTGAACACGTCAACTAAAACATCAAAAAAACGGTCTCCCAAAAATTCTCCAAAAAATAAAAAAAATAAGAAGTCTACACTTTGGCGCCGGTTTTTGACCTTATTATTTAAGCTATTTCTTGTCATTGTGGCTGTAGCTATTGTTTACGGCGTTTATCTTGATCAACAAATCAAGGAGCGAGTTGATGGTAACGTGTGGGAGTTGCCAGCGGCAGTTTATGGACAAATTATAGATCTTGAGCCTGATAGTGAATATAGTCTAAATGATGTAGTGACAATGTTAGAGGGTGCACAATATCGTCAGCAAGATACAAAAGCCAGCCGCCCAGGTGAGTTTATTGTAAGTAATAATGCTGTTGATGTTTATCGACGACCTTTTACATTTCCTGATGGTGAAGAGCCGTCATTTAGAGTTAGCATTACTTTTTATGAAAATCGTATAGATCGCATTACTAATCTAGAAACTGGGCGCGATTTTGGATTGCTAAAAATTGATCCTAAATTAATTACCATGATGCATTCTCCAAATGGCGAGCAACGATTATTTGTTCCATTGAAGCAGTTTCCTGATTCGTTATTGCAAACATTGGTTGCTACAGAAGATAAGCGTTTTTATGATCATCATGGTGTAAGCTTATATTCTATCGGTCGTGCTATTTTCGTTAATTTGACTACAGGCCGCATCGAAGGAGGCAGTACCTTAACCCAGCAAACTGTTAAAAACCTTTTTCTGACTAATGAACGTAGTTTAAGCCGTAAAATACGCGAAGCCTATATGGCTTTGATTTTAGATGGTCGTTATAGTAAAGAACGTATTTTAGAGCTTTATCTAAACGAAGTTTATTTTGGGCAAGCGGGAGGAGAAGAGATTCATGGTTTTCCATTGGCAAGTCTTTACTATTTTGGGCGACCAGTTAATGAACTTACATTAGATCAGCAAGCGGTACTGGTTGGTATGGTAAAAGGCGCTTCGTTATATAATCCGTGGACACAACCTCAACAAGTTATTGAGCGCCGTAACGTGGTGTTAAAACTTGCTCAGCAACAAGGCATAATTGATGATGAGTTGTATAACTTATTAAGTCAGCGCCCACTATCAGTGCTACCCAAGGGGGGGGTGATTTCACCGCAACCAGCATTTATGCAAGTTGTACGTAGTGAACTGCGAAGACAATTGGGTGATAAAGCAGATCATTTGTCAGGTATGAAGATTTTTACCACTTTTGATCCGGTAGCTCAATCTGCAGCTGAGCAAGCGGTGACTAACGAAATTGACAAATTACGCAAATCAACGAAAAAAGAATTACAATCAGCAATGGTTGTAGTTAGTCGAGAAACAGGGGAAATTCGCTCAATTATTGGTAGTGCAGACCCACGTTACCCTGGTTATAACCGTGCTTGGCTAATGCAAAGAGCGATTGGTTCATTAGCTAAACCATCAACGTATTTAACTGCACTTGGGCAACCTGATTATTACCAACTTAATACATGGCTTAATGATAGCCCATTATCGGTTAAGCTTGATAGTGGCGGGTATTGGCAGCCTAAAAATTACGATCGTAAATTCCGTGATCGTGTTATGTTAGTGGACGCTTTGGCACTTTCATTAAATGTACCAACGGTTAATTTAGGTATGGAATTAGGACTGGATGCAACGAAAAATACTTTACAAGCATTAGGAGTTCCTACAGATCGTATACCTAATTTACCATCAAGATTGCTTGGTGCATTAGAATTAACACCATTAGAAACAGCTCAGATGTTTCAAACTATCACTAATAATGGGCAACGTTCTCCGCTTACTATTTTAAGATATGTATTGACTGATAAAGGTAAGCTAGTTTATCAAAGCTATCCACAACAACTTCAGGCAGTGTCTCGACAATCAGCTTATTTGACAACTTATGCTATGCAACAAGTTGTTAGTTCGGGCACATCTCGTTCATTAAAAGCTAAATACGGTTCGTTTAATTTAGCTGCTAAGACGGGGACAAGCAATGATTCTCGTGATAGCTGGTTTACAGGCGTTGACGGCAGGAATGTTGCTGTTATTTGGATTGGTTTAGATGATCATTCACCAATGAAATTAACTGGAGCTACAGGAGCGCTGAAAATTTATAGTGAATATTTACAAAACAATCCACCAAAGAAATTGGTATTGCCGATACCGCAAAATGTTTTTATGGTACCAATTGATAGTAATGGTCAGTGGCTATGTAATGGCGATGGTGTGCGTACTTTACCCGTATGGACCATTAACCCTAAGGATTTATGTTCTGGAAATAACCAAATGATGGCCACTGAACAGGTACCCAATTGGGTTACAGACCTATTAAATAATTAAGAGGGGAATAATATGCCTGAATTACCCGAAGTTGAAACAAGTCGTAGAGGCATTTTGCCATATTTAAAAGGACAGATTATACATAAAATTATTGTTAGACAACCTAAATTACGCTGGCCTGTTGATAGCGCTATAAGTAATGCACATGGACAGGTTATTTTAGATATACAGCGTCGAGCTAAATATTTATTGCTACAGCTATCTAATAACTGGATCGTAATTCATTTAGGTATGTCAGGTAGTTTACGTATTTTACCAAAGCCTCAAAAAGCACAAAAGCATGATCATATAGACCTCATTTTAGAAAATAGTGTTACATTGCGTTATACTGATCCTAGGCGTTTTGGATCTTGGCTCTGGGCAAATTCGCTAGACGAAATACTGCAATTACAACATTTAGGTCCAGAACCGTTAAGTCATGAGTTTTCAGCTATATATTTATTCGAAAAAGCCAAAAATAGACAGGTTTCCATTAAAAGTTGGATTATGGATAACCATATTGTGGTTGGCGTTGGCAATATTTACGCTTCTGAGTCATTGTTTATGGCGAAAATCAATCCTAACCGTAAAGTAAGCTCATTACAATTAAATGAATTTGAAAGGCTTGTTGCTGCTATTAAGCAAGTTCTTAGCAAATCCATTGAACAAGGAGGGACAACGCTCAAGGATTTTCTTCAATCTAATGGAAAACCAGGGTATTTTGCACAAGAGCTACAAGTTTATGGGCGCAATGGCGAGCGATGTCTAATTTGTGGTGCAGAGATAAAATCGCAAAAAATAGGACAACGCAATACCTTTTATTGTGAATATTGCCAAATATAGCAACGTTAGCTCTACCAAATTATTATTTTTTGTGATTAGTTGCTAAGAATTTTAAATATTTTGCATGTATTGGCTCTTTTTCTTTTACAAAAATATCTTTTTAAGCCCTTTAAACCTTATTTAAATAAGATTAGTATAAGCAACTACAATTAAAGAAGTTATTTTTGTTACTGCGTTGATTACTTTATATAGTAAAACCATTAATATTACAGAGATCTTTTTATTTTAAAGGCTATGGACTTGTTACCTGTTATCAGCTATCTTTTTTCTGAATCATTGTTTATAGCTTGTAAAGTTTAATATATGGGGGGCAATTAGCTGTTGTATCTTAATTTTCAAAGGTTTTGTTTTCTTTTTTACGGGTTTATATTTTATTTAACTCAATGTGTCTTATTTTTATTAAGGAATTTAAGATGATCAAATTCGCTTTTCGCTTTTTGACAACTTGTTTTATTCTATGTTTTACCACGATGGCTAATTCTGAGGTAAGAATTATTATTACCGATGGCGTAAGCTCTGCTAAACCAGTCGCTGTTGTGCCATTTAAGTGGACAGGCTCTGGTCAACCACCACAAATTATAGAAGATATCGTTGCTTCAGATTTACGTAATAGTGGTAAATTTAATCCTGTTGAAGTTAATAGTATGCCACAAAAACCAACAACAGCTTCTGAAGTTACGCCTGCGGCTTGGAATAATCTGGGGGTTTCTGCGGTAGTTGTCGGCTCGATTCAGCCAGATGCTTCTGGGAAATACCTTATCAATTATCAATTAGTTGATATCGTAAATCGCCCAGGTGCCGTTTTAGCACAAAATCAATATTCTATTGATAAGCGTTGGCTCCGTTACGCGGCTCACACTGCAAGTGATGAAATTTTTGAATCATTAACCGGTATTAAAGGTGCTTTTAGAACACGAATTGCTTATGTTGTTAAAACAACTAAAGGACCTTTTTCACATGAATTAAGAGTATCTGATTATGACGGTTATGATCAAATTACTGTTCATCGTTCCAAAGAACCATTAATGTCTCCAACTTGGTCACCAGATGGTAAAAAAATAGCCTATGTAACATTTGAAGGAGGCCATTCTTCACTAGTTTTAAAAACATTGGATAGTGGCGCTGTTCAAACAATTGCGTCTTTTCCTCAACATAATGGTGCGCCAGCGTTTTCTCCAGACGGCAGTAAATTAGCTTTTGCCTTATCTAAAGGGGGAAGTTTAAATTTATATATGATGGATTTAAGTAGCAAAAAAATCACGCAAATTACTTCTAATCGTAATAATAATACAGAACCATCTTGGATGCCTGATAATCAAACTATTGTTTACACTTCTGATCAAGCAGGTCGCCCTCAACTCTATAGTATCAACATTAATAGTGGTGCATCTCAAAGGCTAACTTGGGATAATACACAGAATCAAAATGCGCGGGTATCACCTGATGGTTCTTTTATTGCTATGATATCAACCAATAATGGTGAACAACATATTACTCGATATGATATAAGCACAAATACCTATCAACGTTTAACAGACACCTTTTTGGATGAAACGCCAAGCATTGCGCCAAATGGTACTATGATCATTTATAGCTCATCACAAGGATTAGGTACAATTTTGAATCTAGTTTCAACAGATGGTAATTTTAAAGCAAGATTACCAGCAACAGATGGGCAAGTAAAATTCCCTTCATGGTCGCCATATTTATAAGAAGAGGTTATAATTTGCACAATATTGCAATTATTAAAATTGTGTAAAGCACAAGGGCATTATAATATATACCTCTAATCGTTCTGGTTGGTAACGGCTGTTACTTTGAAGTTGGTTAGGTGTGTAAAAATACAGGTAATAATTTATTTAAACAAAAGGAGTTAATACAATGCAATTTTCTAAATTTCTTAAAGTAGCCGCGGTTGCTTTACCACTAATTACTGTAACTGCATGTTCGTCTAATAACAGTAGCAATGTAGCTGGTGTTGCAAGTGGTTCTTTATCAAAAGAAGCTTTAGAGCAATTAAATAAATTACAACAAATCAATACAGTATATTTTGATTTTGATAAATATAATGTTAAATCTGACTATGCAACATTATTAAATGCACATGCAATATTTATTCGTGCAAATAACGTGAAAGTAATTATCGAAGGTCATGCAGATGAACGCGGTACGCCAGAATATAACATTGCATTAGGTGAACGTCGTGCTGCTGCAGTTAAATCATATTTACAAGGTAATGGTGCTTCTGGTAGCCAAATGGAAATTGTATCATATGGTAAAGAAAAACCAGCAGTATTAGGCCATGACGAAGAAGCTTATGCTAAAAACCGTCGTGCTGTAGTAACTTATGCTATCAACTAATAGCATTTTATAACGGCTGATTATTCAGCCGTTTCTTTTCTACATTCATGCTGAGTAATATAATATGCATAAAAAAACACTCGTATTGTTCTTATTTCTTTTATTCACTGGCTGTGCAGCAGGCAGTTCAGAATCGGATAGAACTATTCAGGCACAAGGCCAATTATTAATACAAAATCAGGAAAGGATTAATGATTTACAAGCTGAAGTGGATGCGCTTCGAGGGCAATTAGAAGAAACTAGACACCAACTTAATCAGACGATAGAACGTCAAAAAATGATTCTTCAACAAATGGTTGGTGGCTCGGGCGTTTCTGCAAATGCGAACACTTCTGAGGATAATACTTCTTCATCAACGGCAACAACGCCATCATCTGATTTATCTGGTTGGGAAACTTCGGGGCGTGATAAGGCTGATTATAATTTTATCATGCAGTTTGTTAACGATGGGAAAAAAAGTAATGAGGTCGTTGCGGCATTTCAAAAATTTATAAAAGCTTATCCAAAGTCAGGTTATTTAGCTAATGCTAATTATTGGATAGGTCAACTTTATTATAAGCAAGGAAATAAAGATCAGGCTTCATTTTATTATGCAACTGTAGTGAAAAAGTTTGCTACCTCTTCCAAAGCTGCAGATAGCCTATATAAAGTTGGTTTGATTCTGCTTGAGAAAGGCGATAAGAAAAATGCTAGAATCGTTTTTCAACAAGTTATAAGTAAATATTCTAAAAATAAAAACGTTGTTGATCAGGCTAAAAAAAAGTTAGCATCGCTAAAGTAAAATGTACAAATAACCATCTATTAAATAGAAATATCAATAAAAGGGTTGCGTAACATTATAATTATAAGTATTATACCAACCCGAAATTACTTGAAACCTTAAGGAATTAAGTAGTTGTTTTCTGAAATGGGTTGTTAGCTCAGTCGGTAGAGCAGCGGACTTTTAATCCGTTTGTCGAGCGTTCGAATCGCTCACGACCCACCACACTCTCTAGAAAATTCATCAATCAATCAATTATTTTTTATTAGCCCTTTATAAAGCTTGCTAAGGTGTTAATGAAATAATTTTATTTTGTATTAACAATGTAGGATCGGTGAGAGGATTGCTTCTTATCGTTATCGAAATGCTTCGTAGGTGGAAAAAGGGAGATATCTCCCTTTTTAAGGTTATTTATTCTTGGCTGCTAATTCAATAATTTTCATTGTTACTTCAAATGATTTAAGAAATGATGATAATGGTAAAAATTCAAAGCATGAATGGAAGTTATGAGCACCAGTAAAGTAATTTGGCGTGGTAAGCCCTCTAGCAGAAAGAGCAGAACCATCGGTTCCTCCACGCATTGCGATGGTTTTTGGTTGAATATTGAGTTGTTCAAATGATTGATAAATTAAATCAATACAGCGACGGTCATTACCTAAATAGTTAGCGATATTGCTATAGGTATCGGTAATGTTACACTCAATTTTTGCTTTTGGATATTTTAAGCTAATAAAACGTATAACTTCTTGTATATAAGCCTTACGCGCCTCATACTTAGCTAAATCAAAGTCACGAATACTCATTTTTAATGTTGTGGTACTTTGATTACCAACGATATCATTAAACCAAAAATACCCTTCTTTGCCTTCGGTATGTTCTGGTGTTTCAAAGCTATCAAAACAGTTAATAATGTCATTGGCAATGCCGATAGGATTGATTAAAACATTTTTAGCAGACATAGGATGAGCAGAGATGCCTTCAATTTCAATAATGGCTGAGCCAGCATTGAATGTCTCATAAACGACTTCACCTAACTCACAACAATCGATTGTGTAAGCAAAATCAGGCTTGAAACGGTTTAAATCCAGTTTTTTGGCACCATTTAAGCCGACTTCTTCATCTGGTACAAAGGCAACATAAATATCGCCATATGTATAATTTTGTTGTTGTAATTGCTCTAACATAGTCATCACAATGGCAATGGCTGCTTTATTATCAGCACCAAGTACGCTGGTACCATCAGTGACAATCAATTCATCATTGAGATATTTATTTAGTTCGGGATGCTGATCGACTTTAAACCAAATATTTTTATCTTTGTTTAATAGAATATCTTGGCCAGTAAAGGTTACTCTCTGTGGCTTAACTTTATCTGATAAGGCAACATCGACAGTATCAAGATGGGCAACATAGCCAATTTTAGGCGCTTTTGGGTTATTGCCGGGGAGTTTAGCCGTTAGAATACTATGTTCATCAAGATGAACATCTTGTAGATTAAGTTCGATTAACTCTTGTTTAAGTAATTTGGCTAATTCTGTTTGCCCTGGAGTTGAGGGCACATGTGTGCAACCAATAGCGCTTTGACTTGGAACGTTGACATAACGTAAAAAACGTTTAACTAGTTGTTCGGTAATATTCATAATATTTTGACTCCTTGTGGTGGCTAATTATTTACTGGCGGATAAACATAACCGCTATCAAAACCAATTGGTAGGCCTAGGAACCAAAAAAGCAATAAGTTTATCGTTAATGCAATAAGTAGTGCAGCGGTATAAGGAATCATCATTGAACTTAATGTACCTACACCCGTATTTTTACAGTATTGCTGGCAATAGGCAATAATCAGCGGGTAAAAAGCAAACATAGGCGTACTAACATTAACCGCAGAACTAATGCGGTAAGCGGCTTGAGTTAATTCTGGCGAGATACCAACAGACATAAGCATAGGTACAAAAATCGGCGCTAAAATAGCCCACTTCGATGATGCCGAGGTAATTAACACATTTAACATACTTGTTAGAATGATCACACCAAATATGGTTACAACTGGAGGCAGGTGCAGTGCTTTTAATAAATCGGCGCCACCAACTGCAATTAATGTTCCAATTTGTGAGTGAGAAAAGACATATAGAAATTGAGCACAAAAGAAAGCAAAAACAATGAATGGAATAAGTGATTTAGTGATATTTTCCATTGATTTTACAATATCGCGTGATGATTTAAATGCACCAGTTATAAAACCATGTATTAAGCCTGGAATAGCAAAAAATACAAATAATAATGGCACAATAATTTGCATAATTGGAGCCTTATTGCTTGTCATGCTTCCATCAGATGCACGCAATAAAGAGTTTTCTGGTAACAATAATAAAATTAAGCCAATAGCAATAATTATAAAGACAATTGAAGCTACTTTGAAAGCACGATTTTCAACGGGTGTAATCGCTGGCGAGTTGGCAATGTTATCTAATTTTAGATCACTATTTAAAGGCATGGTTGCATTTAATCGAGGCTCGACGATTTTATCGGTAACAAACCAGCAAGCTAATAATACAAAAAAGGTACCGCCAAAACTTAAGAAATAGTTACAAAGTACATTGACTTGATAAGATGGATCAATAATTTGTGCTGCACTTTGAGTAAAGCCTTGCATGATTGGATCGATAATAGATGGTGTATAGCTTGAACTAAATCCACCAGCTAATCCAGCGAATGAAGCCGCAATCCCAGCTAGCGGGTGGCGACCAATTGCATAGAACATCATAGCCGATACTGGCATTAAAATCACATAAGCTGAGTCAGCAGCAATGTGGCAAACCATACTGACAAAAATCACTGATGGTGTGACTAAATTTTTCGGGGTAATAGCCAGTAATTTTTTGAGTAGCACATGGATATAACCACTGCTCTCAGCAATACCTATACCTAATGTCGCCACAATTGTAATTCCAAGCGGTGGAAAGCTGATAAAATTAGGTACCATCTTGGTAAAAAAAGTAACAAGATGCTCAGGCGCTAACATATTAACAACAACAAGCTTATCTTGCGTGACAGGATTAATATAGTTAAAACTCACAAAAGAAAGCAATAGCGAAGCAACAAAACAGATGACTAAAGCATAGAAAAAAAGAGTGGTTACATCGGGGATTTTGTTTCCAATTCGTTCAATAGTATTTAGAAAACCCCCCGTTCTTATTGGTGACGGATTTGTTGTCTGATTCATAATAAAATTAGTGTAAATATTGTTCGGATTGACAATCTAACACATGTTTATAGTGTAGGCAAATAACGTTGTTTTATACTGAAATTATCCTTTTCTGAATATTTTTTACATCACTATTTTTTACCTAATTGATGTGGTTGGTATTGTGTCAAAAGTGCATTCCAAAGATGAACAAAAGATTAATTTTATAAGAGATAATGTTAAATTTATACGCTAGCGGTTTACCTAATAAAAGGCAAAGTTTATTGAAAAAAGCATGGTGGTTTTAAGCGATAGTTTGTAGACTATGCATCATTATCCGTTTTAGGTTGTATACTTTGTATATAAATTAAATATGAATCTTTTAAAATCTTTAGCAACCGTAAGTTCCATGACAATGGTTTCCCGTGTATTAGGTTTTGTGCGCGATGCCATTATTGCGCGTTTTTTTGGCGCAGGCATGGCGACCGATGCTTTTTTTGTTGCCTTCAAATTGCCTAATTTGCTACGGCGTATTTTTGCTGAAGGCGCCTTTTCTCAAGCCTTTGTGCCCATTCTGGCTGAATATAAGAATCAACAAGGTATTGAGGCAACACGTACTTTTGTTGCTTATATAGCTGGGCTTTTAACCTTAGTATTAGCCTTTGTTACCTTAATTGGCGTTGTTACTGCACCTTTTATTATAATGTTAACGGCTCCCGGATTTATGCAAGAGTCAGCCGAAAAATTTGAACTTGCAACGACCATGTTGCGTATAACCTTTCCTTATATCTTTTTTATATCACTGGCTTCACTTGTTGGCGCGATACTCAATACATGGAATCGCTTCTCTGTTCCTGCTTTTGTTCCAACGCTATTGAATGTAAGTATGATTCTATTCACGCTATTTTTGACTCCTTATTTTAACCCTCCAGTATTAGCGCTTGCTGCATCGGTTGGTGTAGGCGGTATTTTGCAATTACTTTATCAGCTTCCCTATTTAAAAAAAATTGGTATGTTAGTGTTGCCACGTATTAGTTTTAAAGATAGTGGTGTTTGGCGAGTCTTGAAACAGATGGGACCCGCAATTTTAGGGGTGTCAGTAGGGCAAATATCTTTAATTATTAATACGATTTTTGCCTCATTTCTAGTTTCAGGATCGGTCTCATGGATGTATTATGCAGACCGCTTAATGGAATTTCCTGCTGGCGTGCTTGGTGTAGCATTAGGTACGATTTTATTACCCTCGTTAGCGAAAAGTTTTTCTAAAAGTGATCATAAGCAATATTCTGAGGTATTAGATTGGGGATTGCGACTTTGTTTTTTACTGGCTTTGCCAAGTACCGTGGCATTAGGCGTTATTTCTCGTCCCCTTATATCAACATTATTTGAGTATGGGCAATTTACTCTAAATGATACCTTAATGACACAGCGAGCCTTAGTGGCTTATTCTATCGGTCTACTTGGATTGATTTTAATTAAAGTGTTAGCACCCGCATTTTATTCGCGTCAGGATATTAAAACTCCCGTCAAAATTGCAATTGTTACGTTAATTTTAACACAGCTAATGAATCTCGTTTTTATTGGGCCATTACAGCATGCAGGCCTTTCACTATCCATTGGTTTAGCCGCTTGCTTTAATGCTGGGTTATTGTATTGGCAACTGCGTAAAAAACAACTTTATCAACCCCAACCTGGTTGGTATTACTTTTTAATTAAAGTGATTATTGCCGTAATATTAATGTCCACAGTGTTATGGTCTGGCTCACAGCTATTACCTGATTGGTCAACAGGTTCAATGTGGGTTCGTATTGGGCGATTATTTGCATTGGTAATTGTTGGAATCGTTGTTTATTTTGCATCATTGATTGCTATGGGATTTAAGATCAAACACTTTATTAAACGAATTGATTAACAACAACCAATAATTAAAATTTTGTTAAAAATTTTAGGTAACAGGAACGTTTAAGTAAGAATTAATAAGGAAATAAGATGAATAAAGTCTCTTTTTTTACACTACCTATTATAGGTAGTATAGTTTATTTTTTATTGAGTTGTTTTTTTTCGATGTATTTCGCATTTGTGCAATACAATTACGAAACTTTTTGGGACGCATTTCGGTCACTAGATTTTGATACTTCAATTTATTTCTATCAAAATAAATTTGTAAATACATTATGGGTTTTTGGGGTGTTGTCGCTTGTTCTTCATTACGCTAATGTTCATATTGTTAATAAAATCAATGTAATACTGTTGAATTTTATGATGATGATATTTTCAATAATTGCTGCATTTATTCAACAAACTATAATTGTTTATTACTACGAGCTACCTATTTTCCCAATAATGATAATAGTTATCTCATCAGTTATTTTTTGCGCTTTGCTATACAGCTTATTAATTTACTATTTAACAAATTTCTTTGAAAAATACTTTATAAAAAGCAAACAGTCATTTGCAATTACAGAAACTAATAGCTCAAATATTCACTTCATTTTATTTTCAACGTTTATTGGTTTTATTTTGATTAAAGGGTATGAATTAATCACTAATGCTTTTGATTTAATGCTTAGTGACTTTCAAGAGTCTTTGTATATTGGTGGTATATTGCTTGGACTGTTTTTGTCTAAAAGCTGTTTTAAGCAACCCTTTAATAAAATTCAATCAGAAAAACTCATTAAAAGTATTTCTGTGTCTGCCATGATGATTTTTATTTGCGACATTCTTTATTTTACTTTCATGTACAAAATGCCGATAAGATATTATATTAACGCTGATGTATTGATACATGCAGGTTGTAGACTACTCCTATTGGTATTGCTTATTATGCTAATTTGTTTGATTATTAATAAAGTGACTAAGCATTATTTTTTAAAACAAAAATAATAGAGATCAAATAAAATCAATGGCTTTTCTGGCTGATTTTAAAAAATGATTTGTTTTGAGGGGGGCGGTCATTTTGAGCTTTGAGGATATAATAAGCGATTGATGATAACGCTTGCGCTGGGGAGGGTTATGCTGAATCACCCAGCCCGTGAAATGGTTGCCGAATGCGGCCTGCACTGTCCATCTCGTTTACTCGGTTTTACGCATCGGTACCGATTTATTCCTGACAAAATTATTCCCGATAAAATAGCCTTAGCCAAACATTCTTGTTTGACGTGCTAACCTTGCTTTGTCGATGGCACATTATGACGTCGAATAAGGTACGGCATTAACCACCGTTGTAGATAAAAAGTGGATGATTTTTATAAAAAAAGCAAAATAAAAACTTCAATAAAATCAATGTGTTTTCTGAATGTTTTTAGCGTAAAATGAAGATTATTGGGATTGTGTAGTTTCGAATGTGCTAACATTTGTTATATTTTTCGGGGTAATAGCCAGTAATTTTTTGAGTAGCACATGGATATAACCACTGCTCTCAGCAATACCTATGCCTAATGTCGCCACAATTGTAATTCCAAGCGGTGGAAAGCTGATAAAATTAGGTACTATCTTGGTAAAAAAAGTAACAAAATACTTCTAGTTTCAGGATCGGTCTCATGGATGTATTATGCAGACCGCTTAATGGAATTTCCTGCTGGCGTGCTTGGCGTAGCATTAGGTACGATTTTATTACCCTCGTTAGCGAAAAGTTTTTCTAAAGGTGATCATAAGCAATATTCTAAGGTATTAGATTGGGGGATTGCGACTTTGTTTTTTACTGGCTTTGCCAAGTACCGTGGCATTAGGCGTTATCTCTCGTCCTCTTATATCAACATTAATTGAGTATGGGCAATTTACCCTAAATGATACCTTAATGACACAGCGAGCCTTAGTGGCTTATTCTATCGGTCTACTTGGATTGATTTTAATTAAAGTGTTAGCACCCGCATTTTATTCGCGTCAGGATATTAAAACTCCCGTCAAAATTGCAATTGTTACGTTAATTTTAACACAGCTAATGAATCTTGTTTTTATTGGGCCATTACAGCATGCAGGCCTTTCACTATCCATTGGTTTAGCCGCTTGCTTTAATGCTGGATTATTGTATTGGCAACTGCGTAAAAAACAACTTTATCAACCCCAACCTGGTTGGTATCTCTTTTTAATTAAAGTCATTATTGCCGTAATATTAATGTCCACAGTGTTATGGTCTGGCTCACAGCTATTACCTGATTGGTCAACGGGTTCAATGTGGGTTCGTATAGGGCGATTATTTTTATTGGTAATTGTTGGCATCGTTGTTTATTTTGTGTCATTGATTGCTATGGGATTTAAGATTAAACACTTTATTAAACGAATTGATTAATAATAAACAACGGGTAAAGATAAATTTCATTTTTTCAAAAAAGTATCAAATAGTAAAAATCATTAATTATAAAACTAATGAGGAAATAAGATGAATAAAGTGTCTTTTTTACTCTCCCCATTATTGATGGTGTAGTGTAGTTTATTTTTATTGAGTTGTTTTTTTCGATGTATTTCGCATTGGTGCAATACCATTACCAAACTTTTTTAGACGTATTTCGGTTACTAGATTTTGGTATTTCCAATTTATTTCTATCAAAATAAATTTGTAGATACATTATGGGTTTTTGGCGTGTTGTTGCTTGTTCTTCATTACGCTAATGTTCATATGGTTAATAAAATATAATGCTATTGATTTACATAATGATGATATTTTCGATAATTGCTGTATTTCTTCAACAAAAAAGTAGCGTACTATTAATCAATAGGTTATGATTTAAGTGCTTTAAAGCAAAGGAATACTCATTAATTGAGTGATTTTTAAAAATTAAATAAAAACATAAAGTTAATTAATAGGATAATCGGAATGCGTTATCATGACTGGGCTATGGTCTGCCAAATCTACGCCCAAAATCTTTTTTATTTTCACTATAGCCAAAATCAGACTCATTTCTTATTTTTATCACCGAAGTTATCGAAATCATCACGCTTAGTAAAGTCGTCGGATATATCGGTGTTTTTTTTGTGGAGGTTGCGTTTTTTACCTTTTTCATTTTTCTTCTTTAATCTATCTAATTTATTTAGGTTACCTAAATCACATAAATTATTTAAATTAACTAAGTTCTCGCTGTTCTTTGCGCCACTGCTTTTATTGTCATATACGCAGGGGGCTCAGGCATTAACGGCGCATACATCAAGGGAAATTGAGGGTAATGCGCCGTATTTAACGTTTGATGGTGGGCGAACTAAGGTGACTTCGATGGATAATCTATTAGCTATTCAGTTGCCGGATGGTACAACCATCAAGCCATCAACTAACACATCAAGTTCGAGAAATCCGATACAGCTAGTCAATGGAACTACTTTTAATGATATACACATGGTGGTGCCATTATCGGTAAATACAGCCAGTTTAAATGACTTAATTACTCAAGGTAATTGGGGAGATGACGATGGGGATGGTCAGGGTACTAATGGTGTTACTGCGATGGGGAGTGTATCGGTGAGTTTTACTGATGCGGATAATAATACTGTAAGTCGTAGTGATGCATTAGATATTTGTAAGGCTCCTTATAAGATGACATTAAGTAGTACAGGAGGGGTTTTACAAACAAAGTACGGGTTACCTAATACAAGAAATTTTAGTAGCCAAACAGTAACGTATTATATTAATCCGTATAGTGGTCCTCGTATTTGTTTTGTCAGGCCGAGTACTCATTCTTCCACCTTCGAACCCTCTGGCATGGTTCCTGATAAGGGATTTTTAGTTCAGTCAACAAGTTCGTCATCTTATGGCCTTAATTTTCCAACAACGGGGGGGAATGGTTTGTATTTTGATTTACTCATAGCTGGGGTTGATGCGAGTCAGTTGACATGGTCTTCAGTCTCACGTGGAGGGATAACAGCTACGGTGAGTTGGAGACTGCCAAAACAAGGCGGCGAAGAAGATGCGTGGATTCATGATGAAGATAGATCCAGTTATGTAACGCGAGTAACTTTAACGGGGCCTAGGGCAAGTGATGCTCAAATGCAGTCAGATAATCCTAGCCCTTTAACCGTACCATCTTTGCCACAGACATTTGAGTTGGTGGGTAGAGATAGTAGTGGGAATGAGGTGAAGTATGGATTTGTGTTGAGGCAGTGGTTTGTCCATCGGGGTGATAAATGGGATTATTGGTCTAACCAAATATCTTGGTGTGGTCGTTTGGGTTATCGTGCGCCAAAGATCAAGGATTTAACTAACGCGAAGTGTGGTTCAGATAATCGATTTCCATGTTATGATGGCATAGATGGCGCCACGCCGTCGTCAAATACATGGTATAACACGCGTTATATAGGCGCAGGATTTTTCACGGAGTGGGACAACTTAGAATTTTATTTTGATAGCATGAACTACGACGATATGAGCTTCAGAAGAGCAAGCTGGACAAGCGACGCTACAGATAGCGGTGTCCAGTTTATTGTCTCTGGCGGTGCTGTCCGCATCAAAGATGGGTCGCACCGCGAGTACATTTATTGCACCACACCTTAGCTTTTATTTCTTAGCCCTTAATCCTTAGGTCGTGGAGGGGGGAGATGGTGCAAACAGAGGGTAATTTATTAAAGAACAGCGCCCTAGCGTAGTTGGGGCGCTTTATTGGGAGTGCGGTTGTTGTGGTTTAAATTCGAAGTTTATTTTGTTCAACAAAGCTAATACGTCCGAAACCACTGCACCCATCAATTGTAATCACAAAAAAGTATTGATTTATTGAAGTTTTTTGATGAAACGGCTTATTAAAAACTTTAATAAAATCAATGGCTTTTCTGACGGATTTTTATGCCCCCCATCCCCCTACATCGTTATAATAAATGAACATCAATTGCTATTTTGTTATTACCTAAGGAAGTTATTTGGGCTGTTCTGCGTTAAGAAATCACAGATTTCTTGCTGTGATTTGAGTGTTCTAATATTTTGTAGGACGTCTGCTGCTTGAGTATAGTGCTGTTTTAAGTAAGCAAGCCACTGTTTGATGCGTGCAGAATGATAAAGCGGTTTAACGTCATCAATGGAGGATGTCGCATAGTGGATTAAAATTTCCATCACTTGTTGCCAACTGAATGCTGATTGTTCAGTCCGAATCATATTGGCCAAGTTAGGAATCGTTAAAATACCACGGCCTAGCATAATATCGTTAGTTTGGCTTTGGTTTATGCAATTTTTTGCATCCTCAATAGCAAAAATTTCACCATTGGCAATAACAGGAATATTTAGCTGTTGCTTGACTTGACCTATTGTTTGCCAATCTATTTTTTCGGCTTTATAACCATCTTCTTTGGTTCTGCCATGAATAGCAATTTCATTGGCACCGGCAAGCTCAATGGCGCTGGCGATGTCGTGGCAATGTGATTTATTATCCCATCCTAAGCGAATTTTGACTGATAATTTATTTGTTGCCCCTATTGCTTGCCTTACTTGGCTGACAATATTAAATATCTGTTCGGGATATTGTAATAAATAAGCGCCTCCGTGACTGCCAACGACCGTTTTGGCTGGGCAACCAAAATTGATATCAATACCATAAGAGCCTAATTCAATGGCTTTAACGGCATTTTCCGCCATCCACTCTGGCGACTGGCCAAGAATTTGTACCCGAACTGGCGTGCCAGATTTAGTTTTTCCGTTATGGTAAAGCTCAGGACACAGGCGATAAAAAGTCCGATTAGATAATTTATGATGGGTTACTCTAATAAATTCAGTCACACAATAATCAAATTGGTTAATTTCAGTTAAAAGTTGCCTGACTTGATAATCAAGTACACCCTCCATGGGCGCTAAAATAATTCGGTTAATTTTCATTGCGAAACCTGATTAGTATGACTATTTCCACAAATGCGACAGTTAAATTGTTTGGTAAATTTAACTTGGTTAAATTCCATTGTCATTGTATCAATCATTAATACACGACCAATTAATGGTTTTCCATATTGGGTTAGCACTTTGATGGCTTCTAAGGCTTGCATGGTGCCAAACATGCCAACAAGTGGCGCCATGACACCCGCTTCAACACATGTGAGTTGATCTTGACCAAATAAGTGGCTCAAACAGTGATAACAAGGTTCATCAGGTTGATAAGTAAATACGCTTAATAACCCCTCCATACGGATAGCCGCTCCAGAAACTAGCGGTTTTTTTACATGAAAACAACAACGGTTAATTTGCTCTCGTGTCACTAAGTTATCAGTGCAGTCGATGACAATATTATGCTGTTTGATAAGCGAAATGAGCTTGTCATCGTCAAGTTGCTGATGCACTGTTTCAATTAACGTATTGGCATTGATATTGGTTAAGGCCTCTTTTGCCACCTCGACTTTGTATTGATTGATAGCGCTTTCAGTATATAAGATTTGTCGATTTAAGTTGGATTTTGATATGGTGTCAAAATCAATTAATGTTAATTTACCTAAACCTGATGCAGCCAAATAGAGCGATGCCGCACAGCCGAGTCCACCTAAACCGATGATCAGTGCTGAACTGTTTTTTAATATTTGTTGTTTATCAATATCAAAACCACGCAATGTGATTTGTCTATCATAACGAAACAATTCTTGATCAGTCAGTTCTTGCATAGTGGGTGTTTATTGTGGTTAATGATGAAGAAGCATTATAACAGAAACTTGGCACAATAATGTGCCAAGCCATTAAGATTATTTGTCAAAGCCAGATAGGAATGTTAAATATTCTTCTTTGGTCATGAGTGGTTTATATTCTGACATCAGTGTTTGTGCTGGTTTTGCGTCGTCATAAAGTAAATCGATAATTGTACAGGCCATCATTTGTGCGGGACGGATGTAAGCCATATCTTCATCAAATACGGTATAATCTTTACCGTGTAAAACACCTCGAACCGAACCAATCCATGGGTGACTAACAGGCATAATGTGGGATAGATCGCCAGTATCCGTGCTTCCTGTCATATGAGGGGCAATAGAAACATTTTCTTCACCAATTAATGCTTCAGCATTATGTTTTAAAAGCTCGTTAAGCGTTGGATTATTATTTAATGGTAGATAGCCAGGCAAGTCCTTAATTTCACAGGTTGCCCCAACCGCCATAGCGCCTGCTTTTAGTGCTTGATTAATTCGCTCATTGGCATCAATCATGGCGGGCACATTGCCTGCTCGTACATAGCTTTCCATTCTGACATCGCTTGGAACCACATTAACTAAATCACCGCCTTGGGTAATAATTGGGTGAAATCGAATATAATCTTTTTCTTGAAATGTTTCGCGTATGGCATGTACGCCCATCATTCCCATCATAGCTGCATTTAAGGCATTTACTCCGGCATGTGGCGCTGCTGCTGCGTGCGACGCTTCGCCTTTATATTTAATCAGTTTACCGATAAAACCATTGCTTGTTGTTGATATTTCAATAAAACCATCTTGGCGGTCATTGGGTACGCTAGTTAAGTGTATTTGTAATGCCATATCGATATCATCAAATTCACCGCGCGAGATTAGCTCTGGTTTACCGCCAATATATTTGATTTTACCTTCCTCAATAAGGCGATTACGATATGTGATTTCAACATATTCTTCAGCTGGAACCGCAAAAGGTACCACATCCCCTGCTAAAAATTGCATGGCACCAGAATCTATTAGCCCCATGGTCACAGCCATCATATTGGCAATTTGAGCATTATGACCACAGCAGTGTGCCGCGCCAGATGTTTCATCAGCAGCAGGATGATCAGCGCAAATAATGGCATCAAGCTCCCCTATAACAGCAATGCTATACTTACTGCCTTTGCCCCCTTTTAAGCGGCCTTTTACACCTGTTATTGCTAATTTATTTTTAAATGGTACGCCCAGTTTTTCAAAGCTTTCTTCAACTTTTTTGGCCGTTTTGTGTTCTTTGTAACCAAGTTCAGGCTCTGCCCAAATTGATTCGGCGACCGCCTTGATATCGGCTTTACGATTTGCAATAGCAATACAAACCTTCTTTTTAAGTTCTTCTTTTGTCATAAATTAAATCCTAATCCAAATTAGATAACACCTTCCCAATGTAAGGTGATTTGCGCAATGATTGCTGCAAAAATAAAGGTACCTGAAAACACCGCCAAAGAAACCGGAATGATTCGCCACGAGATATTTTTAAATAATGCTAAATCTTTGCCAATAGCAAGCCCTGCATAAGCAAGTACTGGGGTACAAACAGCCAATAAAGAAACCTTGTCAGTAATTGAAACAATCTGCTCATGAAAAGGGAAAATAGGTGATGAAGCGGCTGCTGCAACGACCGATACCCATAATATGACAGGAAGTTTGTTGCATAAAGGAATCTTGCTAATAATATATCCAACAATTGATATGGCAACTAAAATTGATAATGCTTCTATTGACTGCATAAAGTCAATTTTATAACCAACAGTATTACCAGCTGCCATAATAATGGCAACTAAGATCAATAAAAAAATTGTTTCTAAAAACTTCATTATAGTGCTCCTTCTTTATAACGATTACGACGTAAACGGCTAAAAGTGTTATATAAGAAAGAAGCAAAAGGTAATGAAAATAATGTATAAATATAAATACCAACAATGCTAGACATTAAGTTCGCTGTCGTGGCATAGGCTTTAATATCTTCACTTATTTCTGGATAAAGATCACTTATTGGTGCCAGTGACGCAGCCATCATACTACCACTTCCAACGCCTGCGCCCATAGCTAAGGCATAAGGGTGGAGAATATCTAATTTTGCCATCACACTGGCTAGTATACTCATCCATATAGCACCATAAAGTGTGCCACAAATATACATCGCCATAACACCTCGACCTTCGGCAGAGTCCAATCCGTATTTATCGGCAACAATTGCGATATTGGGTTCACGAGCAACAGAGTAGGTTGCTCCAACTGCTTCGCGTTTCATACCTAGCATCATTGCTAGTGGTAAACCAAGTAAAATGGTGCCAGCAAAATGACCTAACTCTTGAAAGATTAATGCCGATTTTGCATCTTCTAGAATCATTTCTATTTTTGGTCCCACAGAAAGCCCCAGTTTGGCGATAAGTAGCATTAACGTTACCATCATGATGGCACTAGCATGATTCATATTTTTTAGATTTAATATTTTAAATTTTGGTAGGCTGATTATGCCGCCAATAATCATGGCATATAACATGGGGTATAATGTGATAATCCAAATAGATTGTTTGCCAATAAACTCACAGAATAAAACGACTATCATTGCGAGTAAATGCACTTTGTAGTCTTTTAATATTTCCATTCCTGCTCCTTTTTTATTTTTATCTATTTTATACTAGGGTCGCCCCTAAGGTATTTTGAAAGTGCTTTAAAGCCCATTGATGACCGATAGGATCAAAGCTTGCAACTGCATTTTTATGAATAACTATTTTATAACCTAAGTTATAAGCATCGACCGCCGTGTGTAAAATGCAAATATCAGTACAAACACCAATTAAATGAATTTCAGTTATATGTCTCTCGCGTAAGCGGAGATCGAGATCTGTGCCACAAAATGCTGAGTAGTGGCGTTTGTTGATCCAGTAAATATTGGTTGAGTTTTGATGTTTTTGATAGATTTGATGTAAATTACCAAATAATTGTTGTCCAACTGTTCCGACAAGATTATGAGGTGGGAAGAGTGAATTTTCAGGATGATATGTATCTGAAGATTCATGAGCATCAATAGCAAAAACGATAAACTGATTATTTTTAATAAATGATTCAGTTATATTTAATATTTCGGGCTCAATTTGTTGACCGGCAGAGCCAGTAGTTAAGGCGCCATCGTTAGCAATGAAGTCATTAGTGTAGTCAATTGAAATTAAAGCTTTCATATCAAGTTAATAATATCTAAATCATACTAAAGCTTAGTAATAAATATTTGATATGACAAGTTTTAAATGAATCATTTTCCAATTTCATCAAGAAAAAAGGAATTTAATTTTGTTATCCTATTGAATTTAAAATAATTTGTAAAATTACTTATAAAGTAAAATTATTATCATCAACCGAGTATAAATAAATTAAATAGTGATTATTTTAAAACATAGGCTTTATCCCCTGATAAATTGCTCTATAATAATTGTTATTTTTGACAATTGCACACAGGATATATTTAATGAGAACAATTTATTGCGGACAACTAAACGCAAGTTATATTAATCAAGACGTCACATTATGTGGATGGGTCAATAAACGCCGTGATTTAGGTGGAATGATTTTTATTGATATGCGTGATCGTGAAGGAATTGTGCAAGTTTTTTTTGATCCTGATTATCAACAAGCATATCAATTAGCAGGTGAGTTACGTAATGAATTTTGTATCCAAATTAAAGGCAAGGTAAGAGCAAGGCCAGAAGGGCAAGTTAATAAAGATATGGCGACAGGTGAGGTTGAAATTTTAGCCACCGAGCTGACTATATTTAACCGTAGTGATGTTTTACCGCTTGATTTCAATCAAAACAACAGCGAAGAACAACGTTTAAAATATCGTTACATTGATTTGCGTCGCCCTGAAATGGCAACGATCTTTAAAACTCGAGCAAAAATTACCGCTTTTGTTCGCTCATTTATGAATGAACATGGCTTTTTAGATATCGAAACACCGATGTTGACTAAAGCAACACCTGAAGGCGCTCGTGATTATTTGGTGCCAAGCAGAATTCATAAAGGTGAGTTTTACGCACTACCGCAATCACCACAACTATTTAAGCAATTATTAATGATGTCAGGATTTGATCGATATTATCAAATTGTAAAATGTTTTCGTGATGAAGACTTACGTGCCGATCGCCAACCTGAATTTACCCAAATTGACGTTGAAACATCGTTTATGACAGCCGAACAAGTGCGTGATGTTATGGAACAGATGATCCGTGAACTTTGGTTGCATGTAAAAAATGTGGATTTAGGAAAGTTCCCTATTATGACTTTTGCTGAAGCGATGCGTCGTTATGGTAGTGATAAACCCGATTTACGTAATCCCCTTGAAATTATTGATGTGGCTGATTTGGTTAAAGATGTCGATTTTAAAGTGTTTTCAACACCAGCTAATGATCCTAAAGGGCGTGTAGCTTTACTTTGTGTACCAAATGGTGCGCAATTAACACGTAAACAACTTGATGAATATACACAATTCATTTCGGTTTATGGTGCTAAAGGTATGGCATGGATTAAGGTTAATGAACGTAGTAAGGGGTTAGATGGTGTACAAAGCCCTGTGGCAAAATTCTTTAATGAATCGCAAATGGAAGCATTACTTAATCGTGCCAATGCTAAAGATGGTGATATTTTATTATTTGGTGCTGATAGCTATAAAGTGGTGAGCGATGCACTAGGGGCATTACGTTTGAAAGTCGGTAAAGATTTAGCGTTAACCGATGAAAATAAATGGGCTGTACTTTGGGTGGTTGATTTCCCGATGTTTGAAGAAACCGATGAAGGGTTAAGTGCGATGCATCATCCATTTACGTCACCAAAAGATTATTCGCCAGAAGATCTTATTAAAAATCCTGAGAATGCGGTTGCTAATGCCTATGATATGGTCATTAATGGTTATGAAGTTGGAGGGGGATCTGTCCGTATTCACCGTAGTGAAATGCAACAGGCCGTTTTTTCAATTTTAGGTATTAACGAACATGATCAACGTGAGAAATTTGGGTTTTTACTTGATGCATTGAAATACGGTACGCCACCACATGCAGGATTAGCCTTCGGTTTAGATAGGTTAAGTATGTTATTAGCCGGAACGGATAATATTCGCGATGTGATAGCATTTCCTAAAACAACTGCGGCAACTTGTTTACTTACCGATGCGCCAAGCCCGGCAAATGCAGCAGCTTTGACTGAACTGGGTATTGAAGTAAGTAAAAAATAGTTATATTTGATGCAAAAATTTAAAAATCCTGAATCTGTTCTGGTAGTCATTTTTTGCCAGACAACAAAACGTTGCCTTATGTTACAACGCCAAGATGATCCCCATTTTTGGCAATCAGTAACAGGTAGTATGGAGGCTCATGAATCGCCACAAGAAACAGCAATTCGTGAAGTTTTAGAAGAAACAGGTATTGATATTCTTGGTCAAAATCTTGAGTTAATTGATGTAGAGCATATCGTTGAATTTGAAATTTTTCCACAATTCAGGCATCGATATGCGCCAGATGTTACGGTAAATAAAGAACATTGGTTTTATCTTCCTCTTATTGACGAGATAACGCCAATACTTACCGAACATTTAGCTTACCAATGGCTTAAGATTGATGATGCTGCCAATCTTACTTTGTCTCCCAATAATAGTGAAGCTATCGGTAACATTCATCGTTTGATTGAATCTAATTAAGGGGGTAGGAAATGAAATCGTATTTATATGCTATTGTGTTATCCTTTTTATACTTTTTTGTATCAACTAGCCATGCAGATATAGACATAAAAAAATGTCAACCTAATCAAAACGGTCATGTTATTTTTAATGATGATGATGATAAAATCGCTAAAAAAATCATTGATGATAAATTTGAACAATATCTCCTTTACCAAGTTGATCAGAATCAATTTATTGATATCGATGAAAAACAATTTGACGCTTTATCATCTAAAATTATTGAATGTAATCAAGATAAACAAACGCCTATATATAGGAAGGTTTTGCCGTAGTTAGGCTATATAGTTAGGTTATGTAGTTAGACTGATAAATAAGTGAGCATTAAGGATTAAAAATATTCTGGGTTTAGTTAACTCAAGGTTAGTTAGTAATAGAGAGCCATAATAAATGAATTTTTCAAATTTTCGGGATTTTTTAGATTATCTTGAGCAACACGGTGAGTTAAAGCGGATTTCGTTCCCTGTTAACCCTTATCTTGAAATGACCGAAATTGCTGATCGCGTTTTACGTAGTGAAGGCCCAACTTTATTATTCGAAAACCCAATTGGTTATGATATGCCTGTTTTATGTAATTTGTTTGGCACAGCTAAACGTGTTGCGATGGGAATGGGGCGCAAAGATACTTCAGCTTTGCGTGAAATTGGTGAGCTATTGGCATTTTTGCGTGAGCCCGATCCACCAAAAGGGATACGGCAATTTTTTAATGTCTTGCCTAAATATAAACAAGTACTAAATATGCCTGTTAAACGTCGTTCATCGGCGCCATGCCAAGAGATGGTTTTTAAAGATGATGATGTGGATTTGACCCGTTTACCTATTATGCATTGTTGGCCTGATGATGTGGCACCATTGCTGTCTTGGGGATTAACTATTACCAAAGGCCCTTATAAAGAACGGCAAAATGTGGGAATTTACCGTTTGCAATTATTAGGTAAAAATAAACTAATTATGCGCTGGCTTTCACACCGTGGCGGTGCACTTGATTTTGCTGAGTGGCAACAAGCGCATCCTAACGAGAGATTCCCTATTAGTGTCGCTATTGGCGCTGATCCCGCAACTATTTTAGGTGCAGTGACACCAGTGCCAGACACATTACCCGAATATGCTTTTTCAGGATTATTGCGCGGTAGTCGAACAGAGGTCGTCAAATCGTTATCAAGTGATTTAGACGTTCCTGCCAGTGCCGAGATAATTCTTGAAGGTTATATTGATCCTAATGAGCTAGCATCAGAAGGACCCTATGGCGATCACACGGGTTATTATAATGAGGTGGAACAATTTGCTGTCTTTACTGTGACGCATTTAACTCACCGTAAAGACGCCATTTATCATTCAACTTATACAGGCAGGCCACCAGATGAGCCGGCGATAATGGGACTGGCGTTAAATGAAGTCTTTATTCCAATTTTACAAAAACAGTTTCCTGAAATTGTTGATTTTTATCTACCGCCTGAAGGATGTTCATATCGTATTGCGATTGTGACAATTAAAAAACAATATCCTGGCCATGCTAAAAGAATCATGATGGGAGTGTGGTCTTATCTGCGACAATTTATGTACACTAAATTTGTTATTGTCTGTGATGATGACATTAATGCCCGAGACTGGAAAGATGTGATGTGGGCGATTTCTACTCGCATGGATCCACAGCGTGATACGACTTTTATCGATAATACACCGATCGATTACTTAGACTTTGCTTCACCAGTTTCTGGATTAGGCTCTAAAATGGGATTGGATGCTACTAATAAATGGTCTGGTGAAACAAATCGAGAGTGGGGCAAAATCATTAAAAAAGATCCTAAAGTTATTGCTCGAATTGACGAAATCTGGAATGAACTTGGTTTATAGTATTATCGTTATCACATTTTTTATTATGGTAAAGTTAAAAAACCCATTAGGTGTGATACAGAAGAATAGAATTGTAAAAGACAAAATGCGCATTAAAGAATTTATTCCTATAAATGAATAAACGGTATATTGATATAAAAATAATGCGCTAAATAAGTTTCTTTTTAAAAATGGCAATAATATTGATATCGTTGTTCAATCCTAATCAAATTTTTTGTTATCGACCTTATGTGGCATGATGATTCAACTTTATTGATTAATAATGTTTTATTTTAAAAATAGTATAAATAAAATAACCCAAATAAGTCTTAAACAAAAACTATTCCTTTTAGATGCATTTATGTATAATTATAGGTAATCTCATAAAAATTAGAAAAAATGAAAAAAATCAAGATATTATTTGTATTGTTATTATCCATTTCTTATAGTGTACAGGCCACCAGTTATAAGGCACAGCCAGATGATACTCAATTAAAGCTTAAAGAATCAGATTTATTGCTTCCCGCTTTGCGTTTATCTGCAGAAAAAGGTAATGCAGAAGCACAATATTCGTTAGGAAGTGTTTATAAACAAGGCTTGGGCGTTGAAGTTAGTGATGTTCGTGCTTTTTTCTGGTATAAAAAAGCAGCAGAACAGGGGCTAGCTAAAGCACAAAATAATCTAGCATTAATGTATCAAAGTGGCTTGGGTACCAATCGCGATTTCAACGAAGCCGTTAAATATTTCAAATTAGCGGCAGATCAAAATTATGCATTGGCTAAATACAATTTAGCTTTAATGTATCAACAAGGTGAAGGTGTTGAAAAAAACACATTGACCGCAATTGATTATTTTACACAAGCAGGTGATAGCGGGATTTATGACGCTTATTTAAATCTTGGAATTATGTATTTTTTTGGTGATGGCATAAAAGAAGATCGTATGATTGCGGCTGATTGGTTTAGTAAAGCAGCTAAAGAAAATATGCCAGAAGCGCAATATTATTTAGGACTAATGTCAGAAAAAGGAGATGGTTTAACCCAAGATTATATGGCTGCTAGTTATTTTTATACACAAGCAGCAGAACGGGGGCACGTACTTGCTATGTATAATTTAGCTATTATGTACGCAACAGGTACCGGAGCTAAACCTGATAATACGCAAGCAGCATATTGGTTTACTAAAGCTGCCGAAGCTGGCAATGTTGATGCTCAGTATAATATTGGTGTAATGTATGATGTAGGTGGTGGTGTTTCTAAAGACGATAAGAAAGCCGTTGAGTGGTATCTAAAAGCTGCAGAGCAAGGCAGTGTTGATGCACAATATAATTTAGGCATTAAATATCTAGAAGGTAAAGGCACAGATCAAGATAACGATCGTGCCATTTATTGGTTTACTAAAGCTAGCGAACAAGGAGACCAAGACGCTAAAACCTATTTAGAACACTTATTACCTAAAAAATAAAAGTGCTGTATTTTTGCTTTATCCAGAATTTCGCATACCAGCTGCAATGCCAGAAATGGTGATCATGAGTCCTTGCTCTACTATAATATTGTCATCGCCGCAGTGTTTCCGTGAACGGCTTAATAACTCTACTTGTAATAAGTTTAATGGCTCAATATAGGTATTACGCAAGGCTACAGATTGTGCGATCCAAGGCAAATCAGCCATTAAACTAACATCATCGGTGATCGTTAGCACAGTATTGATATCTTGGGTTAACAAACTCCTTAATTCTTCGCCTAGTGGCCATAAAGCAGGATCGACCAAACGTTGCTCATAATATTCGTGGATATCAGGCGCCGATTTGGCGTAAACCATTTCAAGCATGCCTAATCGAGCATTAAAAAAAGGCCACTTGTGATACATTTCTTTAAGAAGCTCTTTTTTTCCCTCCTCGATGACAGATCTCAGTGCGTTACCGGCTCCAAGCCAAGATGGTAGCATTAATCGGTTTTGTGTCCAGGCAAAAATCCATGGAATAGCACGTAAGCTTTCAATCCCCCCTCCCGTTCGACGTTTTTGTGGTCTGGAGCCTAGTGGTAATCTGCCTAATTCAACCTCTGGCGTTACCGCTCTAAAATAATCAACAAAATCAGCTCGTTCGCGTACATAACTGCGATAGCAATTGCAGGAAAGTTCCGACATTTCATCCATAAGATGGCGCCATGCTTGTTTTGGTGCTGGTGGGGGCAATAAATTGGCTTGTAAAATCGCTGAGGTATAAAGCATTAGGCTACTGAGAGCAACTTCTGGTAAACCAAGTTTAAAACGAATCATTTCACCTTGTTCGGTAACTCTAAGCCCACTTTTTAACGATCCAGGTGGTTGAGAAAGTAGAGCTGCATGAGCAGGTGCACCACCACGACCAATTGAGCCACCTCGACCATGGAATAATACTAAATTAATATTATATTTTTCAAATAAGCTAACTAGCTCTTCTTGCGATCGATACTGTGCCCAAGATGCGGCAAGTGTACCTGCATCTTTAGCCGAATCAGAATAACCTATCATCACCATTTGCTTACCTTGGATTTTGTCACGATACCAAGGTATATCCAGCAGCTTTTGCATAACCGATTTAGCGTTATTTAAGTCTTCTAATGTTTCAAATAATGGCGCAACAGGGATATACTTTTGGCAATCAACGATTTTCAATAATAAGTAAACAGCTAAAATATCTGAAGGCGCCTTAGCCATTGATATTACGTAAGAGGCAATTGATTCTTCGCCTGCTTTTTTGATAACTCGACAAGTATCTAATACTTCTTGAACTGTTTCATCTGGTTGCCAGTTATAAGGTAGTAATGGTCGGTTAGATTGCAACTCAGTTAATAAAAATACTTGTTTTTCTTCCTCTGACCATTTTGCATAGCTACCTAAATTCAGTTCTTGGGTCAACGCATCAAGTGCCTGAATATGTACGGAACTATCTTGGCGAATATCTAATCTAACCAATTGTAAACCAAAACTTTTTATCCGCCGTAAAGTATCAAGTAATGGACCATGGGCAATTGTTGACATGCCATTATCAATTAATGATTCATAACAGGTATAAAGTGGTGTCCATAACTGTTCGTTTTTAATTAAAATATCTCTTGGTGGTAGTACTTGTTCACTATTCAGTAAAGCTTCAATATAATTGTGAGTTTTTATTAAACGAGTGCGTAACTGTTTCATTACAGCTCGATAGGGCTCGGAAACGGTTTTGTTCTTTTCATCTAATAGATTGATAACAGATTGGTTACATTCTGTCATTGAAAGTTCACGGACAAGTATTTGAATATCAGATAAAAATAATTCAATTGACTTTAATCTAGCTTGTAACATTACTTTTTCTGTCACTTTTGCTGTCACATTTGGATTTCCGTCACGATCACCTCCCATCCATGAAGTAAATTTTATGGGAACATGTTCAACGGAGAGTTGTTCATCAAAAGTATCAACCAACTGGTCATTAAGTTCACGTAAGAATAAAGGCACGCCTTGCCATAAACTATCTTCAATGACAGAAAATCCCCATTTAGCTTCATCGATTGGGCTTGGGCGTTTTTTTCGGATTTCATCGGTATACCAAGCTTGGCAAACTAACTGTTTCAAGCGTCGCATAATCCGTTCTATCTCATAATCAGCTAAATCATCATGATCAAGCTGAGATAAACAGCTATTAATTGCGGTATAGGTGTTTATCATGGTTCTACGATTGATTTCAGTTGGATGAGCGGTTAATACTAATTCAATTGATAAATCATTAATTGCTTTGGTAATGGTTTCATTTGAAAAATTAAGTTTTTTTAGAGTACTAAATAATTCAGTCATTTTTTTAGGGCTACTAGAAGCTTCCCCATGCGGTGAAATACCATAATACTCAGCAGCAGTGTTAACTAAGTTCAAAAATTGGTTAAATGCGCGTGCAACATGCAATAGATCATCATCATTCAGATTTTCAATTAATTTGAGTAGCTCATTATGTGCTTGAACGTTTCCTTGTTGAGCTGATTTTGATAATTGTCTTATTTTTTCGACTAAATCGAATGTTTCATTGCCTGTGGCACGTTTAATCGCATTGCCTAGTAAAGTACCCAGCATATTGACATTACTTCGCATTGAGGAGTATTGGTTATTCATGATTTTCTCGTTTTTGATTTTATTATGCCTAAGATCCTTTAAAATGCATGAAAAAAATGGCAGTTTAATGACATCGGTATAATTGTTGGTTAACTTGCTTAAGATATATACTTTATAACAATGTTGCTTTGAATTTAAATAATAAAATTTTATGGTTTTAATTGTTTTTAATTGTTTTAATTATATTTACTTCAAAATATTAATAAGTAAAAATATTTCTTTAATTTTGAAATGTTCGTCTAAATAGTATTTAGCTGGTTTATTTTTCAGTGAACACAGTGTTGCAAACTGTATATTAATATCATTTGGGTATATACTAACAGTATTATGAATATGTATTGGATAATTAGATGATCGCTATTTTTTATATCGCGTCGATTATTGCTGTTATTGCTAGTATAAAAGTGATTAGTAGCTTGCGAGTTGATAAGGCAATTTTGTACCTTATTATTTCGCTGTTTGCTTCAGCGTCGATATTTATTCTACTTAATACCTATTTTTCTGCTGTTATATATATATTATTGTTTATTGGTGGAACAACGGCTCTTTTTTATGTTGTCGCTTCAATTTTGGCAATTCGTGTTGATAATATAGAAACAAAAAAACAAGGCATTAGCCCAAAAATTTGGTTAGGGCCATTAATTTTAGCTTTTATTTTGTTAGTCGCGCTTATTTATGGTGTAGTAACGGTCAACTATTCGGAGCTGAAAGAGTCTCATGAATTAATGCATGAAATGTCTGTATATGCATACATTTTAATGGCTGAATTAGCTATATTTTTATTATTAGGTGCAGCTGTGATTGCTTATCATTTTATGCATCGGCTGTTGTCGGAGAAATAATATGATCCCACTTATGCATTGTCTTATCTTTGCTTCTATTTTATTTGTGATCGGCTTATTAGGGGTAATGATTCGACGCAATCTCTATTTTCTGTTGCTTAGCCTGATGATTATGAATAATGGTGCAATCGTTGCGTTGTTTTCGGCAAGTAGTTATTGGCAACAATCTGATGGACAAGTACTTGCAATACTCGCGGTAATAACAGCCCTAGCAGAGATTTGTGTTGGGCTAGCATTAATGATGAAACTATTCTACCGCCGAAAAACCTTAAATATTGACTCACTGAGTGAGATGAAAGGATGAATCTACTTTATTTAACTATCATTGTTCCCTTGCTTTCTTTTTTTGGATTGATTTGCCTAGGGAGGCATATACGCTCAATTAATGTAATAATTATAGGCGTCAGTACTATGCTCATCGTTGCATTAATTACGGTATTTTCATGTATTGATTTTTATTCAAATACAGTGCCCGACATGACGCTAATCTATACTAGGCTATTATGGAATTGGATTTCTGTTGGTGATTTCGTTATACCTTTATCTTTGACACTAGATGGTTTATCACTAACTTTTTTAGTGCTAATCTCATTTTTTGGTTTCTTGATCTATTTTTTTGCAGCTTGTTATTTGACGTTAAGAAAGGATATTTATACTTTTTATGCTTACAGTAACTTATTAATTGCTAGCATGTTAACTATTATATTAGTTGATAATTTATTTGTTATGCTAATTGGTTGGGAAGGTGTGAGCATAAGTACTTACTTACTTATTGGTATTTACTATCAACAAGCGCGTAATGGCTATGCTGCAGTGAAAGCATTTATCGTTATGCATTTAACGGATATATTTTTAATCATTGGTATATTTTTACTTTATCAGACTTTAAACACATTAAATATTCATGATGTTTTGGTGCAAGCACATGATAATTTAGCGGTTGATTCAGACATTATATTCTGGATAACTTTAATGTTATTCCTTGGAGCAATGAGTAAATCTGCACTGTTTCCCATGCATTCATGGTTTGCCGAAACAACATTAGCGCCAATGCCCGCGGTAGCTTTGTTACAATCATCAACAGTCATTTTAGCTGGGGTATATTTAGTTTTAAGATTAAGTAATTTGTTTATGATGTCGAGCGATGTTTTAGCTATTATATCGATGATTTCATCATTAACGATATTATTTGCTAGTACTATTGCATTAGTGCAGTACGATATTAAACGAATTATCACGTATATCAATTTAGCGCAAATTAGTTACCTTTTTTATGCTTTTTCAACACAAAGTTGGAATTTGTCTTTGAATTGCTTAATTAATTACTCCGTAACAAGCACATTGTTAATTTTAGCCTCATCTATTGTAATTAAAAAATGCCAAGGTGAGCGTGATATAAGCAAATTAGGCGGTTTAATTAAATCTTTTCCAACGCTGTATATTGTATTTTTGTTAATTATGCTTTCACTCAGTGCTATTCCTTGGATTTCGGCATCATTTTATATCAAAGGAGATATCATTTGGGGAGTAATGGCGCAGGGTAGATTAATATCTGGAACGATTGGTCTGATAGGTATTTTATTTTCTAGCTTAGGCATTTGGCGTTTAATTTCAATGGTATTTTATCATAAACAAAAATGGTATGATTTTACAAAAATAAAATGGGTAAGCTATAGCCCAATTTTTATCTTATTGGTATTTACTACCGCTTTATTTATTCATTTTCCGTTACCGATTCATGGCATTATTCCATTAGGCAAGTTAGATACTAATGGGCAATTGCCTTTTCAACTACTATTAGCCGCAGTGACAGGTTTGAGCTTTCTTATTGCCTACATTTTATATGTGCGCCCTAATAGCGAAGTGCGAGAAGTACTTAATACACCAATGATTAAATTATTTTTACGTTTGTGTAATAGTGATTGGCGTTATGATTATTTATTAAATTGCTTATTTGTTAAACCTTATATCTATCTAGCTAAATTATTAAAAAAAGATCCTATTGCTTTATGGGATAATTGGATAATGTTGGGCATAAAAAAAATAAACGCATTTATCGTTGATCTAGAAAATGGGCAAATTAGATGGTATATGGTTTCGATGGTTATAGGCAGTATTATTATATTAATGTTACTGATTTTCATTTAATAAAGGTGTAATCATTCATGTTGTTATGGCTTGTTTTTTTACCTGTAATAGGCGGATTTGTTGGTTGGTTATGCCATGCATGTTTACAAAGGGGGGTAGTTTCCATCAACGTACAAAAGCGTTGGTCAAAATTACCCATAATTGTAGCATTTACCACAATTTGTATTACATTATCGATAGCGATCGTATTATGGATAGATGCCGCTGAAACACTAAAGCAAGGCGCAAACTGGGGAAAGGAAATTAATCTAGAGTGGATCCCATTACTAGGCATCCGTTTTCACCTTGTTTTAGATGGCTTATCAATGGTTGTTATTACCTCAACATTATTTATTGTATTATTGACTATTGTTTATTCTAGTAAAGAAAATTTAAACAATCTTGGTTTATTTTACCTGTGCCTATTATTTATGACATCAACCATTATGATGTTGTTTGTCGCCACTGACTTATTTTTAATGTTCTTTCTGTGGGAAGCTGTGGCAATACCGGTCTATTTTTTGATCTCCTTATGGGGGCGCCGAGATTCGAGCTCGCAATTACGCTTTAATGGGGCAAGCAAATTTTTGATTTATACCCAATTAAGCAGTTTGCTGATGCTAATTTCAATCGTTTCATTGGCACTAATTAACTGGAACTTAACAGGTCATTGGACATTTGATTCTCAGGAATTAATAAAAACACCAATATCAAGCCATACTGAATTTTTACTGATGTTAGGCTTTTTAGCTGCTTTGATAGTACGCATTCCTTTTGTTCCCTTTCATGGTTGGCTTGTTGAAGCCCATATTGAATCTTCAACAACTGGCTCAATGATGATTAGTGGATTATTACTCAATACAGCAGCATTTGGTTTATTACGTTTTGTTATACCACTATTTCCTAATGCTTCAATCATGATTATGCCATTGATGTTAGCTTGTGCACTGGCTACCGTTGTTTATGCAGCATTGCTTGCATTCAACCAAACCGATATTAAAAAACTTGTTGCTTATATTCATATCGCTTTAATGGGATTTGTTACTGCAATAATCTATAGCGGTTCTATTATTGCTTATCAAGGTGTAGTTATCCAGATGATAGCCATCAATTTAGCAATCGTTGGTATGTTTATAATTAGTGGGTTATTGGTTGAAAGTTATTCCACTCGGAATATAAACCAGTTCACTGGGTTAAAAGGACGAGTGCCTTATCTATCTTCGTTAACTTTATATTTTATATTAGCTGTGTTAGGTATTCCAGGTACAGCTAATTTTGTTGGTAATTATATGATGTTACTTGGTAGTTATAACACATTTTCTTTTTATACCATTTTGCTAGTAATTGGCTTATTATTATTGTCTATTTCATTTATCGTGCGTATGCAGCCAATATTCTATGGCGCCGCAGATAAAGAGGCTTCCACAAAACATCTACTTAGTAAAAAAGATATTTTGTTATTATCAAGCATCTTAATTGTCCTTATTTTTATTGGTTTGTATCCACAACTGATTTTAGATATGTCTTATTCTATCATGAATCAAACACAACAATACATAACCACAGAACGAGTGGGAGAGTAATAATCTATGATAGCTTTATCGCCTATTTTTGTACTAAGCATTGCCATCATTGTTGTGTTATTTTCATTATTTGTTTTTAAAATAAGCACTAAAGGATGTACTATTTTAACTATTTGTGGATTAACATGTGCGTTAGCTTGTTCCGCGGTAGTTGGCTATAAAATTTCATTTAATGCACAAGCTATTGCAGATATCAGTAGTGATAATATGCAATTATCGGTATCAGTTTCAGATGCCAATAAAGAACTAACTCCATCAACTGAAGAAACGATAGCAATTGATACTGTGTCTACTGATGATGTGGACAAACAAAATGAAAACATTGATGACAACGTCAACAACAGTAAGATTGATAAGACAAATATTGATGCTAATTCAAACACTGATAATAGTTCAATAGATGAGTGGAAAGCGCACCATATCACCGCACTTTTTACTTGTGATGGTTATGGGTTGCTTTATACCAGTTTGATTTTAATGATATCTATTGCTGTAGCCTGTTTTGCTTATCGTTGGTTCCGGCAAGAAAAGATTCATCACGGACTATTTTATTTAATCCTACTTTTCATGACATTAGGTGGAGTAACACTCTTATACGCAAGCCATCTCATTGCATTTTTTATTGGGATTGAACTGTTATCTATTCCATTTGTAGGGTTAATTGGCTATCAATATACACAGACTCATTCATTAGAAGCAGCAGTTAAATACATGATTTTATCTGCTATTGCCAGTGTATTTTTATTGATAGGGATTGCATTTTATTATGCAACTACTGGTGAGCTAACATTCAGTGGGCTAAGTTATCAACTCTCAACGATGACTTACCCAAGTACATTATTACTGATGGGTGTTTGTTTGATGTTAGTTGGTATTGGTTTTAAATTATCTCTCGTTCCATTCCAACTTTGGCTACCCGATGTTTATCAAGGCGCACCAACGGTTGTTGCTTTATTATTATCAACAGTTGGAAAGGTAGCAGTTTTTTGTGCCATTGCTAGGCTGTTTTTATTGGCACCGATTGTGAACAATGAAACAATCCGTATTATTTTAGTTATTATGGCTTTTTGTTCTATTTTATGGGGCAATCTATTGGCATTGATGCAAAGTAGCTTAAAGCGAGTACTTGCTTACTCCTCAATTGCACATTTTGGCTATTTATTTACAGCGTTAATTGCTGTGCAATATCAAGTACTTGCATTAGAAACTATTGGCGTTTATCTCATTGGCTATATTTTAGCTAATATCTGTATTTTAGGCACAATCAGCTTAGATTCCCATTCAGATGAACTACAAGATCATGAAAATGAGATCGATCTTTCAGGTCTATTTTGGCGAAGACCAATTCTTGCGCTAGCTATGGGGATTGGTTTTTTATCTTTAGCTGGTACACCATTAACCGCAGGTTTTGTCGGTCGATTTTTACTGGTGCTATTAGGTGTTACAGCAGAATTATGGTGGTTAGTTGCTGCTGTAGTGATTGGTAGTGCATTAGGACTTTATTTTTATGCTCGCTTAATTATCAATCTTTATATAAAACCAATTAACTGTGATGGAAAAATGTTAAGTGGAGCCTCGATTAAGTTAAAATGGACTAATATTAGAATAAGCGAATTAATCATCGTATTATGTGCCTTATTGACGATGCTTTGCGGAATTTACCCTAAATGGTTATTTAACTTAGTTAGCATGGCTCAATATTTAACCACATAATGAGCCTATATCAGCTTCCTTTAATTCAATAGTGGAGTCATATTAACTAAAATAAATAAAACCAGCATTTTATCCTAAAGCATATGTTTTCCTAAGGCTTTTTGACAAGAAATAGTTAATAACAGATTTATTTATTATGTTATAATTCTGACCTTTAAAAATTTATTTTAATCAAGAGGACCAGTATGGACTTTTTAATCTCTAATGCTTATGCTGCAGATGGTAGCCAACCCGGTGGCGATTTTTTCATGCCAATTATGTTAGTTGTGTTTGGTTTATTTTTCTATTTTATGATCATGCGTCCACAACAAAAACGCGCAAAGGCACATCGCGATCTTATGGCTTCTATCTCCAAAGGCGATGAAGTATTAACCAATGGCGGACTTATTGGTCGTGTATCAAAAGTCAACGAAAATGGCTACATAGCGCTAGAATTAAATGATACTACTGAAGTTGTGATCAAGCGTGACTTTATCACATCAGTTTTACCAAAAGGGACAATGAAATCGCTATAATAGGGATCATCTATTATTGTTCATTGTATTGATTATCTAATTCCACAAGAGAATATGTCGTGTTAAACCGCTATCCTTTGTGGAAGTACATTATGTTGGTCGTTGTAATTTGCCTCGGCCTTCTTTATGCACTTCCAAATATTTATGGTGAAGATCCTGCTATACAGATTTCAGGCTCAAATACTGCTGAAATTAATGTTGCTACGCAAGATAAAATCAGAAAACTTTTAGCTGATAATCACATCGAGACTAAATCATTAATTTATGAAAATAAGTCAATTTTAATTCGCGTTGGTGATAATGATACACAGCTTAAAGCAAAAGAGCTCATATCAGAAGCATTAGGTGAAGAATATATCGTTGCATTGAACTTAGCACCAGCAACACCAACGTGGCTGACAGCATTAGGTGCTGAGCCTATGAAACTCGGTCTTGATTTACGTGGTGGCGTTCACTTTTTAATGGAAGTCGATATGACAACCGCATTAAGTAAACTCACTGAACAATCTATTGAAAACATAAAAACTGAATTTACAAATAGCAAATTAAATTATAAAAAAATCAGCAAAAATAGTAATCAACAAATTGTATTACAATTTGATAATACGGATGATCGCAATAAAGGTATTACTAAAATTAATGGATTGCGAGATTACAAAGTAGCTTCTCAAACAGACAGCAGTATTGTTGTCGATATCAGTGAACAACGTTTACAACAAACTAAAAATGATGCTGTGCAACAAAATACCGCTATTTTACGTAATCGTGTTAATCAACTAGGCGTTGCCGAACCTATTGTTCAACGCCAAGGTGCTGATCGTATTGTAGTTGAATTACCAGGTATTCAAGACACCGCGTTAGCTAAGCGCATTTTAGGGGCTACAGCGACACTTGAGTTTAGGCAAGTTAACGAAGAAAGCACACCAAACTTACCGGCCATTATCAATGGTGATATGCGCGTTCCTTATGGTTCAGAAATTCAGTATATGGAAAATGGACGTCCTGTATTACTTTATAAACGTATTGTATTAACAGGAAATCATATTACTGATTCTTCATATCGTGTTAATCCATATGGATTACCTGAAGTTGCTATTACGCTTGATGGTGCAGGCGGTAAAAAAATGTTTGATTTTACCCAAAAAAATCTTCATAAATCGATGGCAACCTTATTTGTTGAATACAAAGATACAGGAAAACGCGATGAAAACGACAAGCCGATTCTTGAAAAACAAGAACGAGTTATTAACGTCGCGACTATTCAAGGTATTTTTAGTGATCGTTTCCAAGTAACGGGTATAGGTAGTATTGATGAAGCTAAAAATTTATCACTATTATTACGTGCAGGGGCATTAATTGCACCGATCCAAATTATTGAGGAACGAACTGTTGGGCCATCCATGGGGCAAGAAAATATCACCCAAGGCTTAGAATCTTGTGTATGGGGTTTGGCGGTTTCAGTTATTTTTATGTTAGTAATGTATCGCCTATTTGGTGTGTTTGCTAGCCTTGCATTAGTTGCAAACTTAATTTTAATTGTTGGTGCAATGTCTTTACTTCCTGGGGCAACGCTAAGCATGCCGGGTATTGCTGGTATTGTATTGACCGTAGGTATGGCTGTTGATGCTAATGTACTGATTAACGAAAGAATAAAAGAAGAGCTGAGTAATGGTCGAAGTGTGCAACATGCAATTAATGAAGGATATGCAGGAGCTTGGAGCAGTATTTTTGATGCCAATCTTACTACTTTAATTACTGCGGTTATTCTTTATGCAGTTGGTACTGGTTCAATTAAAGGCTTTGCTATTACGTTAGGTATCGGTATCGTTACATCAATGTTTACATCGATTGTTGGTACTCGCGCATTAGCCAATCTTATTTATGGCGGTCGTCGCGTTAATAAGTTATCAATTTAGAGGTTTATTGTGATTATTAATAAAAAAGAAAATCATGATGTTAGAGAATTAAATCATGGTCGCAGAGTCCTCGACTTTTTAAAATTTGGCTTCGTTGCTTTTGTTATTTCTATGCTCTTAGTTGTAGCGTCTTTTGTCGTTATTTTTGTTAAAGGATTCAATCTAGGGCAAGACTTCACTGGCGGAACAACAGTCGAGCTTACCGTAACAAAAAATGTTAATCTTGATGATATTCGTAATAGTTTACGCGATGCAGGCTATCATGAGCCGATAGTACAATATTACGGTAGTAGTAAAGATATCATCATTCGGTTACCTTCGGCTAAGCAAGAAGACAATACCTCATCGGCTATTGATAATGCGCTAGGTACAAAAATTTCCAATTTAATACATAAAGATATTGATGCAGATGCTCAAATCAAACGTATTGAATTTGTAGGTCCAACTGTTGGCGCTGAACTTGCTCAAGATGGTATTTTGGCAATCTGTGCCGCATTAGTTTGTATTTTAATCTATATTGCATTCCGTTTTGAGTGGCGATTTGGTACTGGAGCGGTTGTTGCTTTAGCGCATGATGTCGTCATTACTGCAGGTTATCTATCACTATTTGAACGAGAATTAGATTTAACGATTATTGCTGCAATGTTATCCATTATTGGTTATTCACTCAACGATACTATTGTTGTCTTTGATAGAATTCGTGAAAATTTTAGAAAGATACGCCGTGCAGAACCTTATGATGTAATTAATATCTCATTAACGCAAACGTTGCATCGTACTTTAATGACATCTGGGACAACACTTGTTGTGGTGATTATTCTATATATCTTTGGTGGTTCAATGTTAAAAGGATTTTCTGAAACATTAGGGGTGGGTATTGTGCTTGGTACCATCTCATCAATTTATGTGGCGGCTTATATGTCACTTAAATTAGGCGTAAAAAGAGAACACTTTATGCCACCAAAAATTGAAGCAGAAGGAGCTGATCAACCTTCAATATTACGCTAATTGTTTAAACTCTGCCATTAATTGGCAGAGTTTCATTAGACTATTTTTAAAACAAATGATACCAAATTGATTGACACCTACCATTTAGTTGCATATTATTAGCCACAGTTTTATCCCTTTCTTTTGGGGCCATAGCTCAGCTGGGAGAGCGCAACGCTGGCAGCGTTGAGGTCAGGGGTTCGATCCCCCTTGGCTCCACCAATTCAATAAACAGTAACATTCTTTAAAGCCCATTAAAGTACACTAAACCCAATAACAACAAGCCTTAAAAGCAATTTTATTATCCAGTAAGTATCATTAAGGTACATTTACAACCAAATTTTTTAGGTATATGCTTAGGTTATACGGGCGCAGTATACTTATATATCGTATACCTAAAATAGTTATGGCAAGGAAAACGCACCCATTAATAGACACCCAAATAAAAGCCACCAAACCAAGAGATAAAGATTACTCTTTATTTGATGGCGGTGGTATGTATCTCTTAGTTAAATCGAATAATTCTAAAATCTGGCGTTTTAAGTATACGCGTCCATATACCAAAAAGGGCGCATTAATTAGCTTCGGTAGTTATCCTGAGGTTTCACTACAGCAAGCGCGAAAACAACGAGATGAAGCGCGAGAATTAATAAAGCAAGGTGTAGATCCTCAAGAGCACAAAGCAGAACAAGAACAACGTAAGCATGACGAAATTACTAGCACCTTTAAAAAGGTAGCCGCTGATTGGTTTAAAGTTAAAAGTGGCAAAGGACTAACTGAAAGCACCTTAAAAAGAACGTGGGAATCGTTAGAGTTACATTTATTTCCTTATATTGGTGATAAATCAATCTTTAAATTAAAAGCAAAAGAATTTATTAAGGCCATGGAGCCACTAAGAGCTAATGGTAAATTAGAAACAATTAAAAGACTTTGCCAACGTATCAATGAGATTATGTTTTATGCGGTGAATATAGGCTTGATTGATGCTAACCCAGCAGCCAAGATAAAAGATGCTTTTGAAAGCCCTATAAAAGGGCAAATGCCAACAATAAACGCGCAAGAGCTGCCCCAATTTATGCAATCCCTTGCTATGGCCAGAATCGAATTACAAACGCGTTGCTTGATTGAATGGCAATTATTAACAATGACACGCCCAAATGAAGCGGTAGGGGCAAAATGGCAAGAGATTGATCTAGACAATTGCTTATGGGTTATTCCTGCCGAAAAAATGAAAATGAGGCGAGAGCATACTATTACACTCAATAAGCAGGCTATGGCTATATTATCAATTATGAAGCCTATAAGTGGGCATAGAGAGCATATTTTCCCAAGCATGAAACCGCCTTATACAACCCCGATGAATAGTAGTACTGCTAACATGGCAATAAAACGAATGGGGTATAAAAACAAACTAGTCGCACATGGATTACGAGCCTTAGCTAGTACAGTATTAAACGAGCAGGGATTTGACCCTAATATTATTGAGGCAGCACTTGCATACGTCGATATCAATAGCGTAAGGCGAGCTTATAACCGAGCTACTTACCTAGAACAACGTAGAATCATGCTTGATTGGTGGGGTGACTTTGTCGAGCAAGCAAGCCAAGGAAATGTCTCACTATCAGGTAACCGCAATTTAAAGCTAGTTAATCATTAACCATATCACGCTATTCATACCGTGCCCCATATTTGGGTTATTCACTTCAATTCTCCATAATAACCACTCCTCATATCTGAGGGGTGCTTTTTTAAATGTCATCCTTTACCTATACCAATTATTAAGTTGTTTTTATGCTTACCTCCCCATAATCTTAAACTTTTAATATAAAGTGTTCACTACTATTCACCAACCTAATATTAATTTATATATATCAATATATTATATACTTATTATATATATTTTTTGGTATTCACTAGTATTCACTACTGTTCACTACTATACACATTTAAAAATAATCTTGATCCTGTAATTAACTAATTGAAATATAAATATATTTAAATAGCGTTATTTTTTTATTAAAATAAAATAATTATTAATCATAATGTTAAGCTAGGATGATTTTAAGGTTGATCTAGGGCTATTATTAGAGGAAAAGAATAAATGCTCTATGGTGATTTCCACCATACAGGTATTACATTTGCAATCTGCTAAAAAGCCAGCAGGTTTATTAAATTGAATTACTCAACCATAGCTATTTATGGTTACCCATTTAGTAATAGCAGTCAAAAAAATTATTTCAATTCGCGGTTTTGCATAAAAAGGAGGCTAGGCGGTTTAGAGCGTATAAGGTCGTAGGAATTTACTCCCCCCTCCTCTTGGTTGGTTTAGTGAATTTTTGGACACGTTAGAAAGCAATCTAATAATTCGCCTTATTGGATTATAATAGCCTTATTATTAGTAAGTTAGGTGGTAATATGGCAGGGCGAAAATCAAAGATAAAGGACATGTTAAAACTAGGGCAAGAGTATTTGCATAAACAGGGCTATATCAAAAATGGCGAAATCATTCCCTCTATGGCTGGACTGGCTTTATATGCTAACTGTTCAAGGTCAAGTTTATATAATTATGCGAGTTCAAGCGAAGAATTTAAGGACATGTTAGAACTTATCAAAGCACGCCAAGAAGTCGAGTTAATTAATAAAGGCTTAAAGGGTGAGTTTAACGCGAGTATTGCTAAATTGATGCTTGCTAATCATGGTTATTCTGAAAAGCAGACATTAGATCATCAATCTATGGGTAGTAGCATTATAGCCAAATCTAAACCAGTGCGCATAGAACTAGTATCGCCATCACCAAAGGATTTAACCGCCTGAAATCCCCCTGCTCCAAATTAGCTACTACTTATGGAATTTAAATATCTTAAAATCCGTTTAATTAATGAGAACTAAATACAATTTCTTCAATAAAAAGATAAAAGGTGGTTTAAGAGTTTATTATTAATTAGATTGAAAAATGAGCAATCAAAACTAAGATTAATTTTATTGAAAACACAATATCTACTTAGCTTTTATGTAAAAATAACTACATATAGTGTTTTTAGAAAACTCTTTCATGTTAAGCGTCAATAAAGGTCAATAAACATTAGTAGACATGTTACAAAAAATAATTATACTAGCTCCTAACAGTGCCCCTTTATACCTCTACATTTTTTGGTCGTTAATCTTTAATTTTGATTAATGCCTAAAACTTGATACGTTTGGGGCTTTCTTTTTTCTACTACATAATATTTTATGGCTAACTTAAAACCACATCTTTCATATGAAGATCAGCTAATAAAGTTAGAAAATCGGGGGATGATTTTCTCTGATTTAGACCGCAAACAAGCCCAAAAGAAGTTGGCCAATGTTGGATATTATAGGTTATCGGGTTATTGGTACCCTTTTCGAAAATTAAAAATCCCACCGCCTTCTGATAAACTTGAATCACGAAGAAATGAAAATTTTATAGAAAATACTCTATTCAGCAATATCTATAAGCTATATTTGTTTGATGTTAAGCTTAGAAATATTATTTTTTTGGGGCTGGAACGAATAGAAACATATTTAAAAGCGATTATTGCTTATGAGTTAGGAAAAATTTCACCAACTGCATATAAAGATAAAAAAATAATAGATAATAATTCACATGACAAACATGATAATTGGTTAAATAATTTAAATATTTTAATAGATAAAAATAAATCTAATGATTGTATAAAATGGAATATAGAAAAGTATAACGAAATTCCTATATGGGCTATTGTCGAAATATGGAATTTTGGAACAATGTCTAAATTTTATGGAATCCTTGATGATAAATATAAAGTTGCTATATGTAAATCGATGAAATTTCTCAGACCAAATAGCAAAAATGTGAAATTATCACTTAAGACATCATTAGAATATTTAAATATCATTAGAAATAGGTGTGCTCACCACGTTCGGTTATGGAATACCTCCGTGTCAAATAATAAAATTAATTTAGAAATGTTTGATAATTTAGATCTAAATGTCGCTAATTTAAATAATGATAGCCCTGAACTATATAGAATAGCAGGAATTATTTATATGATTTGGAGTTTTACATTACGTATTTCAGAGCATTCAGATTGGTTAGAAACAATTGTAAATCATATAAATGATCCTTATTATGTTAACGCTGTTAAATATTCTCAAATGGGGTTTAATAATGGAAGCTTAATTGGCATAAATAATTTGCTAAAATTGTATAAACAGCAAACTACATAATTTATCTCAATAAAATCTCACATCTAAAACAAATTTCATTTATATAATTACTAGTACTTATATAGGTATCCATTCAGGTATCCAGTGAAACTACTTTAAATTAATGGATACTAATCTAAGCAAAAGCGGTAATAATTGCTAATGCTTGCTTTCACAGAAAAATGGAAACCATTGCTTAAGTAAACCATACCCGATTAAGGTTCAAAAGGCAGTTATCTTCATTATGAAGACAGCTAAAAACTTACCTATTTGCTAAACTTGCTAAAATAGCCTTTTTTTCTTCATCAGTGACTTCCCTTGGCTGAGTTCTGCCTAGATTTCTAACTTTCGGCTTAGACATTTTAAAACCGTTAGCAATTTGCGTTTCAACTATGAAAATTTCACGAAACGTTAAAACAAATTCACCACTTGTGTTTTGCTTTTGAGTAAGCCCAACAGACGTAAGTATCATGTTTTTATACTGCCGTGTGTTAGTCTGTAGTGTGACAGGCTCACCGCTTCGCTGTATTGCTAACAGTTTTTCATGAGCATCAGCAATACGATCTGATGATGAGCTGTTTAAAAATGGAGATTGGTAGTCAAGTAAAAAATCAGCCACAACTTGATTTTTGACTTTCTCTTTTGTTTCATTTATGGATGCATAATAACGCTGAATCATTTTTTCCGCTTGTTCAGTGATTGGGCTAATTTTCATTGGCGCAGGGTATTCCTCAAAATTATAACCTGTCATCCGCTCAATCGAATTAGCTTTAGGCTCATAACTGACAACTAACCCGTACACCGTCACTTCTTTCGGGTCTAATACTGCGTGGTCCGCAATATTAGCCCCATTTTCAATTGGGTTTTCCGTTACTCTTAATTTTGATGTGTGTTGTTCAACAGTGTTGATATCAAGATTAAACGTGAAATTATCACTGATAATTAACCCAAAATTATTTGATGATTTATTTAATATAGATTTAAACGCCATTTTTCTATAACCTCTAAGTATTATTTTAATCCTGTAATTTTATCATAATTAATTCCATGTATATAAACACAGTGCTATAATGTACCTAACTGTATATTAATGTATTATTTGCGTCTAGGCTGATCCCCGAACATTCGCAACCCTAGCGAACTGGCGCAAATATCTATTAGGGGCGTGAGGGGCGTATGGCATTGAATCCAAAATTACCACCAATTCCATTTGTTAAACTAGAAAGAGCCGCTAGAATTCTAGATTGTGATGTAGATGATTTTTTATTTTGGAATAGTGAGGGGATGATTGCTTTGTATGCTTTCGTTAATAAGCTTGAATGTTCTTTGTGTTTTTGTGCAAAGAAAAAAGAATATAACGAACAATGTGAAACATTCATAGAAAAATTTAATAATGTCAATAAAATTGAAAATAGTATTAGGGTATTGGGGCAATTTACTACCAATATTTTAGGAAGAGCTAGTCGCTACCCACACCCACGTAAGTATGACTATCTTATTGAAACACCAGACAAGATAAAACCCGATAATTTCCCGAGACTTTTTAGAGCAACATACTTTGGTAAAGCTTACGGGATTTGGCGAATTAAAAGATTTAGCCATTGGTTGCAATTAAGACAAAACATGCGTACATGTGGAAATAAAAAAGGGTTCACTCCTCATGAAGTTTCTATTCAAACCCTACTGCCAATGACCAAAATTGGCGACATGGATGAAATTTTTGATTACTATTTAAAAATTAGGGGTGACAATGAGTTTATTTTTAATGCTAATGAATTACTTATTTCGACAGAAGATATCATTTTACTACAATCCGCAAATAACGAATTCTTACCTGATTTATTTATTGATGAACTGGGCTTATGCCCATCTTTCATACGTTGGGGAGATGTAATAGACTCTGGTGAAAACAAAGCAAATGTTAAAATAATGAGAAAACCCGAAAATTTTTACAAGCCATTTGCTATTGAAACAGCTTTATTAACAAGAGAAAAATTTCCACATTGTAAAGTAGTCTCCTTATCCAGAAAAATACTCTCTAAAATTGCTAATGATTTTAATGCTACAAATCCACCAACCGAAAAAACCATTTCAAATTGGTTATATGAAATCAAAATAGGTAAACCCTCCGTTACAAATAATAATGATTTTGAGTTGGTTATACCAGATGAATGGCAAGAATTTTCTGAATAAAATGGAAACTAATTTAGTAAAATGGGAATTATATCATTTTAATATATAGCGGTATTCAATGCTTAGTTATTGATAGTTAATCAGCTAATTTATTAGGTTTTTTCCCATTTTATTAAATGGTAAATTTTAATATTTAATGTAATGCATGTTTGTTTATACAGTTATATTCTTATAGCATCTTTTAGATACAGGAGAATATAACTAATGACAAACCAAATCCTTTCCAAACAAGAAGTAAAAAACTTACTACATTTCAAATCTGACACTAGCCTTTACACGCTAGAGAAGAAAGATAAAACTTTTCCGCAAAAAATTAGAATCGGTTTACGCCGTGTTGGCTATCGAGCTGATGAGATTTATTCTTGGCTTGAATCTCGCAGAGTAGAACGTCGCGAGGTAGCATAATGGTGATAAAACAAAACCCTCTATATCGCGAAATAATCGAGGGCTTGCATTGGAATCTTGACGCTTCCAATCATAGCCAATCTGATTATAAAAAGCTACCCAAAAAGCCGAGAGCTTACCTATTAATTGCGTGTACTGGTGACAATGGTATTACCGAAAATGAGATATTGCTCACCTGTAGGCTTTCTAGTGGTAGAAATTACTGTTCAGAGCTAGAAAGAAAGTTAGGCATCACATTAAAGCGCATGGATGAACCTAATACCGACGGAATAGGCTCACACTATCGCTATTACCTAGCCAATAAGGAAGATGCTCAAAAGGTGGTTAATCTGATTCTTAGTTATGAAAATAGCTTATTAACTGAATCAGATATCAGCCAAATTTTAGCACTTTACCCAAGCAAAGCAGCTTAATTAATTGATTTTATAGCAAAGCTCATTTTTGAGCCGACGGTATCCCTTTGCCTAAATTTAGCTAAAAGAGGGATTTTTCGACACGTTAGGAGTAATACTTATGACAGATTTTAATAATTTAGTACCAGTAACCGAAACACAATTAAACGGCAAATTACAGCAAACAGTTAGCGCAAAGGCTTTACATAATTACTTAAAAGTAGGAAATGATTTTTCAACATGGATAAAGGGAAGAATAAAAGAATATGGACTTATTAAAAATGATGATTTTTTAATCTTTGATTCATCAGAATTCAGGAATCAAAGTACAAATAATGAACAGCAAATAAAATGGACAACTAAGCGAGGTGGAGATCGTAAAAGTACAGATTACATCCTTACAATCGGAACCGCTAAAGAATTAGCAATGATTGAAAATAACGAGAAAGGACGAGCAATAAGAAAGTACTTTATACGTTGTGAAGAACACCTTAAAGAAATCGCTCCAGCAATCCAAAAGAAAGCACTTAATCGATTAAAAGCGCGTTTAGAAGTCGCAGATTATAGCCGTCCTATGTGTGACGCTTTAACTATACAACGATTATCCCTAGGCAAGGAGACCAAGCCACATCACTATACTAATGAATTTGATATGATTAATCGTATTGTACTTGGCATGACAGCAAAGGCTTACCGAAAAGCTCATAATCTCACGGGTGATATTCGCGACCATATCACTGAAGAACAGCTTAATCACTTAGCTTACCTTGAGAAATCCAATATCACGTTAATAGATATGGGTTGGAATTATGAAAAACGAAAAGCAGAACTCATCAAGTTATCACAAAGCTACATGATTCGGTTATTGGGTAAGGTGGCTTAATTATGATGACTACACACCCATTTAACGCCCTAGCAATAGGGCAATATACTCAAGCCCTAAATAATCGCTTAAATTGCTGTTTTGATGGGATTAACGCCATCCAAAAGGTGAAATCATTCTTCTTGGTTGGCAATAATTCTAGTTTTCAGTCAAAAAAGCCTATTTCAGTGGAAACCAGTGTAAAAGTACGCACTAAGTACGCAATGAAAACCGTTTTTTTAATGCGTACTAATCATTGCATGGGGTTGAATTTTAAAAGTAGGTTTCTTGAGTCCATAAAAAGAAACCACAAGAAACTTAATTATTATGCTTTAGGTATAATTCCTCGTGATTGTAATTCTTTTCTTAAAACTCTTTTAATCCAAGTAGCCAAGCTAGTATCGCCATCTTTCATAGCTTCTTCTTCTAACTGTTGCCGAAATTCTTCGGTTAATCGCATTTGGTATTGTGGTGATCTTTTTTCTTTTGGTGTTGACATGGTAATTACCAGATATTATTATAATTACACGGTGACGACCATTATAATGGTCGCGCCCCAAAAAACAATAGCCCAGAGAGTTCACGCCTCAATAAGCTATCTAACCACAAACATTAAATGGAGTAATGCTATGGCTAATAGTAATGATACCCTACGCCCTAAAAATGGGCAACCCGACCTATTTAATTTAATTTCTGTTTTAAATCTCTATCAAGCAGATATTAAATCAAGTAAAAAACACTTGCACAATCTCAATCATTCGGGCTATATTGATAACGCCTTAGCAAAATCTAAGGTCAGGATTGGAACCCTGAACAGTTACTTGGCGACACATGACGCCCAAAGCGTCTTTTTTTGTGTCAATGCTTGCGCACACCTATTTATCAATATTTCTTCTATGGTGGCGTTAGTGGGGCATCCGAAAGGATGGCTGGGTCACCAAGTAACCAGTAGTTCCAACCCTGCTAACGTCACCGCCAACGAGATTGGAACCTCTAGCGGTGGTTATGTAAATCATTACTTGGAGGCTGTCACTATGACTACGATCCCTACCCCTATTATATCCACTCAAAAACTATATAAATTCTATGACCTATCAACGGCTCAAGTAGTCCAAATAACGGCAACAACCGAACGCCAAGCACGCAAGAGCCTAGGCAAATCATCCCTTATCTTTATTGCCAGAATTCGCTTATATCCAGTTATTGAAGACACTAAAAGCTTTGGAGGTTATCACTATGGGCAATAATAACTTTCAGATATTAAATAACATCGAAACAAAACTTATTCAAGTTCGGAGCATGGCTAAAATTGCCTTAGATAACACTAACTATAAGTGCGCAGGATATGACGAGCCTTTTATCGAACAAGCCGACATGAGTAATTTACTATGGGTTATCGTTGATTTAGTAGAGCAAGCTTTTGATGAGTTACAAGAGTACGGGTTAACAGAGGATAATAATAATGGCTAATATCTCATTGGACGCAATTAATACTATCAATACAAGACTAGGACAAGCTAACGCTATCACCACGCTTTTAATGGCTGATTGTGATTCAAACACGCCAATTAACGAAGAATTACGCTCCTATGCCCTTGATGCTGTATCAGACTTAATTAACGATTCTAAAAAGCTATTTAGAAGCGAAACCGAGCGCAAGGAGGCAAAGAATGAAAGAGTTTGATTTTGTCCATAACGATGACGATACCAAACGATTACCACCCGAAGTTAGGCGATTTTATATTTTAGTGGCTCAATTTGAGCTACTAGACATGGAACAAACTAAGGGCTAAAAATATGAAAATCAACGAAATTACAGCCCAAGCCGTAGGTAAATGGGATTATATCTTTCAATCATTAGGTATTGAGGTGGGTAATGGCAAACATTGCCCTTGCCCTGTCTGTGGAGGTAAGGATAGATTTAGATTTGATAACCAAAATGGTAGAGGTACTTATATCTGTAACCAGTGCGGTAGTGGTGACGGCTTAGAGCTTATCAAAAACTATTGTCAATGCGACGCTAAAGAAGCATCGAGTAAAGTAGTGGAGTGTTTAAATCTTTCTAATCAGAATAACAAAATACGGGAAAATCTCGTATTTAGAAAAATAGATTCTGAACAATTACATAATGATAACATACCAGATAATCCCGTATGTAAAAGGGTCGAGTATTTGCTATCTAAAGCAACATTAGGGCAATCTCAATACCTGACCAAGAAAGGGTTAACCTTTGATTTACCCTTGTTAGATAACGGGCGCATTTTTGTGCCTATGCTGAATCTTCATAATGAATACGCAGGTGGTCAATTTATCGAGCCTGACGGCAGTAAGCACTTAATGAAAAACTCAAATAAGAAAAGTGCTTTTATATTAGTGCGCTCAATATTGAGCCGACCTGCCGAGGTGTGCGCAAATTTGCTCGCACACAATGAAATTATTATCTGTGAGGGTTTAGCCACAGGGATATCGATAGCGGAATTCCGCCAACAGTCTATTGTTATATCTGCCATTGACGCAGGCAATCTTATTCATGTAGCTAAGTCTATTCGTGAACTAAATCCTACTACTAAAATCATTATCGCAGGTGATAACGATATTGGTCAAAGCCCGAATACGGGCTTAGCTAAAGCAATAGAAGCGTCTCAAGCGGTAGATGGTTATTACTCAGTACCTGATACAGATTATAAATGTGATTGGGATGATTATAGACAACAATTTGGAAGTGATAACGCTTCGGCTCATTTTAATAAAAACCTCATAAAACCAGAGTTACCAACCGTGACAAAACTTAACATGCAAAACGAGTTATCAAGCATGAACCTATCGCAAATGGCATCAAGCCAACGCGCCGAACTGCTCAATCAATATTATGATAATAACCTTGCGATTAATCTTACTACCGATGAAATCTATCACTATCAAGATAACGCATGGCAACCTATAAGCGATAAACTGTTAATGCGAACGCTAGCCGATTTATTCACTCAATCAGGCGAGCCATTTAACCCTATGCGAATTAGCTCAGCGGTTGAATCGCTCAGGTTATCACTGCCTATAATGGGAACACCTCAGAAAGATTTAATCTGCTTTAAAAATGGCGTATATGAGCTAAAAAGCCAAACCTTTAGACCTCACAATAAGCAAGATTGGCTATTAGTCAGTAATGATATTGATTACTACCCTGTCAAAGAAAATGAATCTTTTGATACTCACGCGCCAAACTTCGCTAAATGGCTAAAAAGAGCATCAGGCAATCAAGATAAGGCTAAAAATATCTTAGCTGCGCTATATATGATATTGGCTAATCGTCATGACTGGCAATTATTCTTAGAGGTTACAGGCGCAGGCGGTAGCGGTAAAAGTGTTTTTGCTGAAATTGCGACGATGTTATCAGGTAAAAACAATACTGTAATAGGCACTATGGACGCATTAGAAAAGGCAAGGGACAGAGCCTTAATCGTGGGTTACTCATTAGTCATATTACCCGACCAACCGCGTTATATGGGTAGTGGTGCAGGATTAAAAGCGATTACTGGCGGTGATGAAGTCGCAATAGACCCAAAACACAAGCAACCTTACTCATGTAAAATCCCTGCGGTAGTTTTGGTTATCAATAACGAGGCAATGAGATTTAACGAGCGTAACGGCGGTATATCACGGCGTAGGGTTATCTTTCACTTTGGCGAGGTCATCCCTGAAAAAGAGCGAGATTTAAACTTGGTTAGCAAAATAGAGCAAGAACTCCCCTCAATTGTGAGGTTGCTATTAAATGAGTTTACCAGTCCAGCAGAAGCCAAAGAAAGACTACACCAGCAACAACAATCAGACGAAGCGACGGCGATTAAACGCGAATCCGACCACTTGGTAGATTTTTGTAGTTATCTTGATGCGCTTGATTATCCCAATGGTATGTTTATTGGCAATATGGGAATAATGCCCTTTAACCCCCGAAAATATTTATATCATGCTTATATTGAATACATCCGCAATACAGGTTTAAACAATCCGTTATCACTGACGCAATTTGGCACATCGCTTAATTATGCAATGAAAGAAAACGGTAAAGACTACATGCGTAAAAGAGCAAATAAAGGGATGAGGACCAACGTAGAGCTTAATATCAATACTAGTCAAGATTGGCTACCCAAAGCCGAAGAACTAGCTCGTAGTTAATATTTGTTAACCTATGAACCGCCTAATTTGGGCGGTTTTTTGTTGTTCGCTTATGTAAGATAAGATACATTAAATGGGTATTTTCTTATAAATAAAAGGTTTTAAAATTGAGTAATTTATCTCTCGATGAAATTTTATCGCTTTATAGATTTAATCAATATTATGGTTCACCATCAGAATATTTTTATTCTAGTGGCCTAATAATTGATTGGGCTGAAAAACAAGTTATGCAAGGTGATGATTCAGAAATACTATTGATTATTGCTTCTTTGGGACTTGATAAAAAAATAGATAGCGATGAGGTTATGACGTACTTAAAAAGATATCTTTCCGAAAAAAATATTTCTATACCAAGCATTAATTATAGCTGTTTAGTTTTCATGAGACTTTTTAGCCAAAAAATTATGATATGTAATAGTTTAGAAGATATTGGCGATCTTCTTCATAGTTTTGTATTCAAATATATAGAATTTGGAAACAGATATTTTCATAGAATAAAGCACTATTGGCTTTTTATCTATTATGATTACTTTGATATGTATGATGGTCTTAATTGTTATTGTGCCGAAAAACAACTTAGTGAAGCAAAACGATATACAAGAATAAAAGCCTTAGCAAAAAGATTTTATTCTTTTTTAAATAATAAAGAAATGGTGGAATATTTAGCTAAACATATATAGCTAGATCTAAATTAATCCATTATTTATCTTGTGGTGAACACCTAAAGTGTACACTTGTGAATAGTAAATATTCAAGTATACACCGCTCAAACCCTTTTAGAATAAGGATTCAAGCAAGTAGTGAACACCGTGAACACTTTTTTATAAAATTTTATTTTTATGGGGGGGAGGTATAAAAAATCTAAAACATAATTAACGGATACCGCTCACCTAGATAAATTTTTACACCGTCAAAATTCTAAAACCAATTTTTTTTAACCTTTCAATTCGGCAAGATTAAAATACCTAATATTGGGGTCACTTTTTGTTTTAGGTATACGTTTAGGTATACGATTCGATTTTTAAAAGTTAATCTTTCAGTATTTCCAGTGTGTTTATCTATATGATTCTGTTTCCCTTGGCCCAATTCAATAAACAGTAACATTCTTTAAAGCCCATTAAAGTACACTAAACCCAATAACAACAAGCCTTAAAAGCAATTTTATTATCCAGTAAGTATCATTAAGGTACATTTACAACCAAATTTTTTAGGTATATGCTTAGGTTATACGGGCGCAGTATACTTATATATCGTATACCTAAAATAGTTATGGCAAGGAAAACGCACCCATTAATAGGCACCCAAATAAAAGCCACCAAACCAAGAGATAAAGATTGTAACTATCCCCTAAAATAGTACAGCAAAAAAGTAGAAAATTCTCTATGATAAAAGAAAAGGGGATTTAATTATGAAAAAAATGACTGAACATCAAATTGTAGCTATTTTAAAAGAAGCAGAGGTAGGTGTACCCGTTAAAGAGTTGTGCCGTACATATGGCATGGGTAATTCAACTTTTTATAAATGACGGGAAAAATAGGACGGTATGGAAACGTCGGATATTAAACGCTTAAAGGAGCTTGAGGCCGAAAACCGTAAGCTTAAACAGATGTTTGCTGAGCTAAGTTTAAAATCACAGCATCAGGAACAAATCATAAAAAAGCTTTAGTGCCCACAAAGGCACGTAAAACGTGGGCACAGCAACTACAACAAAATCATTCGGTTACTATTGCTATGAGTTGTGCCATTGTTGGCTTAAGCCGTTGTGCTTACTATTATCAACCTAAGTTGCAGGATGACTCGGTGATTGTTTCAGTGTTGAATGCTATCTCAGACCGGCATTTACGCTGGGGCTTTCCTAAATGTTTTAATCGTATCAGAAAGCTCGGCTATAAATGGAATCATAAACGTGTTTATCGGGTGTATTGTGAGTTAAAACTGAATCTTAAAACAAAACGAAAACAACGAATGCCACCTCGGGAGCCAGAAAAGTTATTGGCTCCCAATAAACAAGGTGAATGTTGGTCAATGGATTTTATGAGTGACAGTAGTCGTAATCAACGTCGCTTTAGGACATTCAATGTCATCGATGACTTTAATCGTGAGGCGTTAGGCATTGATATTGCAGTAAGCTTACCCGCAGGAAGGATTACCCGTTACTTAGATAAACTGGACGAATATCATGGGTATCCATTAAAAATACGGGTCGATAATGGCCCAGAATTTACAGGAAAAACCTTTACCAACTGGGCTAAATTACATGGTATAACCATTGATTATATCCAGCCCGGTAGCCCTTATCAAAATGGCTATATTGAACGATTTAATCGTACCTATCGTACTGAAGTACTCGATTTATATCTTTTTAACAACTTAGCTCAAGCAAGGAGAATAACTGAAGAATGGTTAACGGTTTATAACACCGAAAGACCGCATGAGGCATTAAATAACATGACACCGATTGAGTATAAAACACTAAAACAAGCAGCATGATTTTCTACGTGAGTTGTGTACTAAGTTTGGGGTATTTACAAGACGAATACATAAACTCGGTGGTTTTACCCTCCACTGTTTTGCTAGTACGACGGTTAAAAGCATCATAAGTATAAGTGATGATAAGCCCTGTCGGTTTAATCACTTTGATAAGCCGATGCCGGCAGTCGTATTCATAGTGGGTAACTAGACGGTGGTTTTTTCCGCTCTTTTCCGCAATCAGGTTACCAAAGCGGTCATATTCAAAGTGTTTATCACTAAAAAAGGTGTTTATCACTAAAAAAGGTTAACCGGTTGCCTTTGGCAATATTGGCATGAAAAGGCGTGGGGGCTAGCGCTTGGGTTTCACTGATTTTATTACCCGTTGGGTCGTAATCAAACTGCTCGACTTTTTCAGCATTTTTGTATTTAAAGTATAACTTACCCTTCTTGATATAACTTTAGAATTATTTTCTATTTTATTATCTCGAATAAAAAACTGGCAAAGAGATTAAAAATCACCATTAATCTGCTTTACCATACACCACATTTTTATATCATCAGTTAACTGATAGCTAACATAATCATCAGTAATTAATATACTATTTTTAGAAATTTCAAAAGCTTTTAAAAAAGCTTCTTGTAAAACAATTTCAGGAAAAATTTTTTCTAATATTAAGTCAAACCCAATCATTTTTTGTTCCTTTTCCAAACTTCAAGTGCTTTCGATTTGGCCTCTTCAGTTACTTTCATGCTATTCAGTATTTGAGCTGCTTGCTTTCTATTATCAAATTTTTTATAAACGCTAAGAATTTTAAATTCTCCTCTATTAAGTGTGGTAATGCCTTTTCCCGATATGGGAGCTAATGTACCATTCACTTTTAGTAAATATATTCTACTATTTACGGTTATTGGTCGTTTTTAATCATTGCCTACCAGCTTTTAATGTCTGCAACATCTTTAGCTACATCAATAGATGAATCAATTACAAAATTATGTGTTTTTACAGTAGTTTTCTGATTTATATTACGAAATATATTAGGGGAATGGATATCCATTCTAGTAAATTTCGTATATAGTAAATTATGATATTAACAAGTTTTATTTTTTTTATTTACATACTCTTGAAGATATATATCTAGGGGATATGCGGTTCCTAATTCGTATATCTTTCCACTATCTTTATCAATTACAAATGGGCAATTACCTATTAATTGTGTTGAAAAATCACCGGTTTCTAAAAATTCTCTAGATTGAAAACAAAAAAGCCACCCTTCAGAAAACCTATCTATTACAGTAATCTCTACAGGAACGTCGTATTCAGCTAAATAATTTTTAGCTTTATTTATCGCTTCAAAAAAAGTAATCATCAATTAGTCCTTAACAATTTGAAAGATTTAAATTTTACCATATCGGCAGCTTTACCAGTTTGCCCATCTAGAAAACGTATAAAGCCCCTTTGATTCACTACATTGAAAACATGCCCTGGTTGCCCCAGCCCATAAGAACCAAATACAATACCTCTTGCACCAGAGCCTGCATTTGTCATTTGCTCAATAATATTATTAGGGCCATTAACATTTTGAAATTTTGCCCCATATTGTTTTTCTAACACAGATATTGGAACTCCATTTTTTGAATTAATTGGTAAAGCAGAAGCTGGATTACCACCTAATGTTGCATCAGTAACTATCGCACAATTGACGCAATTATGAGTTCTACCTTCTGTAGGATAACCCGGATTTACATCACGTATAGAACCAGCTGTATCATTGATTGTAGTATTGCTTTTCTCCTTTCCAACAACCCCCTCAAACCCATTATTTTCAACCTTAATCAACCCTAACGGATCTATCCAATTTATCGGATCGCCATTGACATATTGATAACTATTTAACCCACCCTGTATACCAAGTGGGTCTTGGGTGATATATCTGCCGGTAAATGGGTCGTAATAACGGTTTAAGTTGTAATGTAACCCCGTCTCCTCATCATAATATTGCCCTTGGAACCTTAACGGATTATCGGGCAGGGAATCTATATCGTCCTGATGGTAGGTTTCGTTTATTATCTGCCCATAAGCATTATACTGGCATTCGTAGAGGGTGTCACCTAAGCTGCCGGTAAGGGCTATGGGTGTGCCGAGGTGGTCGTTTTGATACCAGTAGAGTTTGATGTTATCTTGTTGGGCATTGCCGTGCACAAGGGCTAATGGGCGGTAAGAGTCTAGCTCGTAAAGGTAGCTTTGCCAGTGTTTATCGGTCTCGGCAATAAGTTTACTACCTCGCCAGATAAATTCGGTGGTTTTACCATCCACAGTTTTGCTAGTACGACGGTTAAAGGCATCATAAGTATAGGTGATGATAATCCCTGTCGGTTTAATCACTTTGATAAGTCGATGCCGGCAGTCGTACTCATAGTGGGTGACTAGACTGTGGTTTTTTCCACGCTTTTCCGCAATCAGGTTACCAAAGCGGTCATACTCAAAATGTTTGTCACTAAAAAAGGTTAACCGGTTGCCTTTGGCGATATTGGCATGAAAAGGCATAGGGGCTAGCGCTTGGGTTTCACTGATTTTATTGCCCGTTGGGTCGTAATCAAACTGCTCGACTTTTTCAGCATGATGCTGCTCGGGATTGACCTCAGGATAAGTCACTGTGTGTAGCTGACCGGCGTTATCATAACGATAACGGCGTGGCTGATGCCCGGTGATTTCGGCAAGCTGCCCGTTATAATGATACTGATATTGCCAGATTTAATGCGATAAAAATCAAACAAGATAAGCTAATTGTTAAATTTTTTTTGTTAATTTTAATAAATAAAACATACCCCCACTAATTATGTGGGGATTTCACTATTTACTTTGAATAACGTTCTCTTAATTTATTCATATAAAATTCGATTGAATCTTTATCTTTAGGATGCGCTTCAATATAGCTATTAGATATTATTTGCATAAGTTCAACAAATTTTGGGGGAGATATTGTGGAACTTTCATAATCTCCAAACATAAAACTTACTTCATCAAATTCTTCAGGATTATCCCTGTCTTGGTCTAATGCATAACCACACCCCTCGGACGGTGAACATCCAATTCCTTTGGAAGCATCATATAAAAACTGTAAAAAATTCATTTTTTGTTCTTTATACATTATTTCCAATAAGCTATATAAATCTCCTCCATCATTTTCAATTAATTTTTTTTCAATTTTTTTCAACCATTGTATATTATTTGTCATCTAATACTCCTCGGCGGCATTGTCAAAAATGCATTATTTATTTTATTAGTTTTTGGGTCATGTGTCACTCTGAACCAATAGCCATCTACTTTAATATCATACACGTTCTTTGTCGGATTTGATTGAAAATAATCTTTTGCTTGATGTGCTGCTTTATTTGACATCTCCGCTACTTTTGCATCAGAAAGTATTGCAGGATCATAGGTGGTTTTTCTTTCAACACCTTTGTATCCGGTTACTTTTCCTGCATTTGGTCCATTTCCGGCTATAGCTGGAATTTGATACTCATATTCAATCAACCCAGGATATTGTCTATCTGTGTACTTAGGGTTTACAATTTTAGCACCTGTTATTTCAATAGATTCTAGAAATGCATCTTGATTATGAGCACCAGAAATTGTACCTTGTTTTCGATTTATTACTCCTAATTGTTTATTATGAGTAGTAACATCTGATACAAAAGTATCTGGTACTAATTGTGTATCAGCTTCTTTTCCAACAATCCCCTCAACGCCCTTGTCAGCAACCTTATTGCTGGACATCCGGTTATTATTAAGGTGAGTTAAAACAAGTTCATTATTGAACTTACGATGCAGATCTAAAAAAGATAAAAAAATCCCAACATCAGGCAGAAATTTAACAAGCTTTAATTCTGTTATAAATTAATATTGTGTTTCTCTGCTAGTTCACTAAGCATGATCCCAAATTCTAAAAGATCTTCTCTAGTCCACCCTGTTAAGGTAGGAATTTCATTTACACTGCATGAAACTAAAACAGCAGATTCAAGCTCTCTTATTAAGTTAAACTCCCTCTCACTCATTTGAACATTTAATAAATTATTTTGTTTCTCTAATATCTTCATTTTAAACCTCAGTTAATTCATTGGCGGTGTTTTTTGGATTGGTAAACGTTTAATATAGTTATCCCATCCAATATCATAATCAGGCCTAAATGCTGTACTTTCACCTTTACCCGGATTTCTTATAACAATAATTCTTATATTTGAAGCTAAATAAACAACTCGCCCGTCAGAGTAATAACGTACGTCTGTCGGGTTATTAATAACTTTTTCTACATGTTGTCGGAACTGCTCTCGTGTTCTAATACCTAGGGAATTAAATTCACCTCGTTGTAAAACATGCTTATCAAAAGCATGTCCATTGGCTATTTCTTGAGATGCTAATTGAGCATTTAATTTAGGATTATTGGCGGCATTCTCTGCTCCTGTAGCAGGTTTTGTTACTGTAGCTCCCTTTCCAGCAATGCCCTCAAACCCATTATTTTCAATCTTAATTAACCCTAACGGATCTATCCAATTTATCGGATCGCCATTGACATATTGATAACTATTTAATCCGCCCAGTATACCTAGTGGGTCTTGGGTGATATATCTGCCGGTAAATGGGTCGTAGTAACGGTTTAGGTTGTAATGAAGTCCTGTTTCCTCATCATAATATTGCCCTTGGAACCTCAACGGATTATCCGGCAGGGCTTGGGTATCATCCTGATGGTAGGTTTCGTTTATTATCTGCCCATAGGCATTATACTGGCATTCGTAGAGCGTGTCACCCAAGCTGCCGGTAAGGGCAATGGGTGTGCCGAGGTGGTCGTTTTGGTACCAGTAGAGTTTGATATTGTCTTGCTGCGCATTGCCGTGCACCAGGGCTAATGGGCGGTAAGAGTCTGGCTCGTAAAGGTAGCTTTGCCAGTGTTTATCGTTATCGGTCTCGGCAATAAGCCGACTACCTTGCCAGATAAACTCGGTGATTTTACCATCTACGATTTTGCTAGTACGACGGTTAAAGGCATCATAAGTATAAGTGATGATAAGCCCTGTCGGTTTAATCACTTTGATAAGTCGATGCCGGCAGTCGTACTCATAGTGGGTAACTAGACTGTGGTTTTTTCCGCGTTTTTCGGCAATTAGGTTACCAAAGCGGTCATATTCAAAGTGTTTATCACTAAAAAAGGTTAATCGGTTGCCTTTGGCGATATTGGCATGAAAAGGCGTGGGGGCTAGTGCTTGGGTTTCACTGATTTTATTGCCCGTTGGGTCATAATCAAACTGCTCGACTTTTTCAGCATGATGTTGCTCGGGATTGACCTCAGGGTAAGTCACTGTGTGTAATTGACCGGCGTTATCATAACGGTAACGGCGTGGCTGATGTCCGGTGATTTCGGCAAGCTGTCCGTTAGGATTGTAGTGATATTGCTGTTGCCAAATTGGCGTTGGCGAGGTTTGGGTGCTGATATCATAACTATGATAACGTTGATGGGCAATAAGTTGCCCTAGCGGGTCATACTGGTAACGGTTAACCAGCCCATTACCCTGACGGCGTTCATACTCTCGCCCTTGTTTATCCCAACGAAAAGCGGCTAATGGCTGGTGGTCGAGTGTCATCCCCAGTAGCTGACCCTGATTGTAATGATATTCTAACCATTGCCCATCGGGCAGTTTAGTGCCATTGAGTAAGCCGGTGATTTCATCGTAGCGATGGCGGATAGTCGCCCAGTTTTGGTGCTCGGCCGTTAAACGACCAACTTTATTATATTCCCATCCTAAAACCGATTGCCCATCGAGTATTTGTGTTAATAATCCATTCTGATTGTAACTATAGTGCTCTTTTATGCCATCAGCTAGCTCTTTTACGATGAGTTTTCCACGGCTATCACGTTGGTAGCGGGTAATGAGCGGTTTTTCATCATGTTGGTTACCATACTCGTGTTTTTCAATTAAATGGCCATTTAAATCGTAATGATAAGTGGTTTTTACCTCGTCAAAACCAATTTCTTCACTCAATTGCCCCGTTGGCGTGTAGCTGAAGCGGTAACGTTCCCCTTTCTGATTTTCAATTTCACTGATTTGTAGATGGATATTATCATAACGAAATTTCAGCCGTTCGCCATCTGGCAGCCGCTTTTCGGTCATTAAATGTAATGGCGAAGCGTAGTCATATTCTGTGACTTTACCCGCTTCATCTTTAAACCAAGTCACTTTGCCATAAGCGTTGTATTGATACTCACGAGTGGTGTTATTCGGGTAGGTGATTTTTGTGATTTGTCCTAAATCGTCATAAGTATAATAGGTCTTGCCCTGTTGTCCATCACTGACGACCGTGAGCCGAAGTAAAGCATCATAACTAAATTGAAAAAGACGTCCATCGGAAAAGCCTAGCTGTTGTAATTCACCGTTATCTCCCCACGTAAAATGTTGTTCGCTACCATCAGGGTATTGGGTCGATAAACGCTGTCCATCTTCATTATAACGATGACGAGTGAGTAAACCGTCGGGCGTTTCCAACTCAATAATGTCGTCGTGATGGTTATAACGTATTCGCCATATCAGCCCATTTTTTTCAATTCGAATAATTCGTCCACGTTGCCAAGTATAATCTTCATAACTGTTGTCTGGGTAAATAATGGTTTTTAACTCGGCATTAACCGTATATTCATAGTGGGTTTGATGCCCTAACGCATCAATCTCAACGGTTTTCAATCCCTCTTCATTATACTGATAGGTTTTGGTCGCCCCATTAGCATCGGTTTCTGACTGTAACAAACCATCTTTATGGGTGTAACACTTTTGACTGCCATCAGCCATGGTGACAATCACGTTTTCATCTTGCCATGTGTAACGTTCATCTAATTGCCCAAAGTTACCCCATTGACGTAAACAACGAACATCTTGACCTTCACCCTCCCAGACCCAGTTAAATTCAGCGCCTCCAGCCATTGTTCGCTTTTGAATAACATTTAAGGCGTCATATTCATACGTTTCAGTTTGACCTGCTGCGTTAGTTGCCCCAATAAGTTGATGATGGTCATTATAGTGATAGTGCATTAGAGGGTGCAGCGTTTGCCATTCCCCTTCCACTAAAATCTGAATAGTGACCGTATCAATCAGTATTGATTGCTTATCATAATAACCAAAAGCTAAACGTCGTGTTTTATCTTGCTGAGGTTGTAAGGCTATCAAGCGATGATGATTATCATAAACCACATTGAGTCGGTGACCATACTTATCAGTAATAGCACTTAAATAGGCCGTTTGTTCAACTCGTTTGAAATGATATCGTACACGGTTGTTACCTTTTTTATACAAGACGTATTCATCGGCGGTGTCGCTTAAATAAATGCTTGACTCGGCTACCGGATTAATGATGATGGGGTCTTTTTGGGTAGGTAGCGGAAACGTGGTTAATAAGTTTTCATCATCCAACCAGACAACTTCTTCACCCTCAAATAATAAGTAGTGCGCCAGAGAGTGGCTCCATCCATAGCCTAATCCAATATTGTGCTCAACAGCGCTGCTTCGGTAACAACGTTGCCAAATAAAAGGCAATAAACCTTTAAATTCACCATCATCAAGGGTGAGTAACTCTTCACCCGTTACCATCGATATGGGTTCACCACTTTGAGCTGGATTGCGTGAGGTTCCTTTTTTATTACGACTTTTAGATAAGCTAGATTTTGCCTTTGCAATTTTTTTCTCGCCTATTTGTATCCATGACTTCAAGCGTGCGGATAACTTAATATATTGGCTTGATGATTTGATATGCTTAACCACATTAATACCATTCCCGCCCAAGATAGCCCTATTAGGTTTGATTGCTTTCATGCTTTGTTTTAAGCCATCGCTCATTTTGGTCATGGAGTTAATAAATCGGCCCCCCCCATTTATCGCACTAACCGATTTGCTTACCCCTGCTGTGACCCCTTTAAATATCAACGCTTCAACAAGGAATTCAGCAACAAATTCCATTACTGATATCATTATGGCGGAGTACATTTCACCCGCAAATACCATTTGATAATGCGGTGGAAGCATCGCCATCCAGCTTTGCGCATAATACGCAGCAAGATAAAAACGAACTTCATCTTGTAATAAGGTCAGCGTTGGTTCGTCACTAACTACACGCTCTTTAAATAATTCATCAATCCAACCACGAAAATCCCATTCTTCAAGCTTTTCTAGCGCTTTTTTGTATTTTTCTAATTTGTCATCAACGCCCGTTACTAGCCCAACATTCCACCATTGAGATAATAACTGATATTGTTCTGCAATCTCTAATGTAGAATAGGATTCCCATTCTGGCAATATCTCATTGGTCCAGTTATCTTGCAGCTGTTGATGTAACTCATCGATAATCATTTGATAGGCTTGTAACCAGTTGTCGACATCGCCTTTTTCAACGGGCAATACCACAACATGGTATCTTGAATATTTGGCAAATTTTTCGTCTGACCAGTCTAACTCTGCTTCACCGTTTTCATCTAGTGTAATGATATACTCTTGTTTTTCAGCTTCAGAAAGAGGAATATCTTCGTCTACTATGTACGGAATAGCATTCGTAGCACTAAAATACTGGGTAAGCGCTTTGGATTGATAAGGAATTAATTGAATTTTAACTTGACTTAAAATGACTTTTTCGTTGTTAAGCCCCTCCATATTATAACTGATTTTGACTTTCCCTTTATTCGCGCATTTGGCACAATAGGGTTTATTAATATTAACCACTTGTGTTGAACGTTGATAACTTGATAATTTTTCTTTAATATCAACATAAGGAATGACATTCGATGCGCCCCATCGCTTCATCCTTGCTTTATATTCATCTTGAGTTTCTTTTGAAAATGTAGATAAACAAGTTTTTAATTCAGTTAATAATGTATTAGCTCTTTTAATATAAAATTGTGGGTCTTCCTCTTTTTCGACAAGAAACTTAATAATTGTTGCACGGACAGATAGGTCCTGAACATTTATCGCTCCTTCAGGGCTTACAGATACTGGCGGGAGTACGCTGTTAACCTCTCGGGTAAATTTACCTATATTATTGTCATTATTGTCCATGTTAAGTTTCCTTTTTTTCTTTATCCAACTGCTGCAATATAAAATCAAAGACGTTTTGTTTTTTAGTTGGTAACGATAAAAGATGAATGATTTTTGTTTCTAATACTTGATAAGGGAAAGCGGTATATATATCCAAATAATTTTCTTGTAATAATTGTAATATATGGTTGACTAAAAGCTTAGGTTGGGTAGCAGATAATTGTTCTAATAGATTTTGTGGCACCTGCCACCAAGGCGAAGTTTGCACCGCTTGCTCAACGGGTACATGCACCACATGTGATTGGTGATTAATCCAGTAAAAAGCAAAAGCAGGCAGCACGTCTTGCCAGCTATCGGTAAAATAATCAAGCATGATTGACAAGTATTCACCATCCCAATAGCGAAAAAACACCGTTTCACCATCGGGCATAATGGCCTGGGTTAAGCTCCGTAAATGGGCGCAGATGTCTGCAAAGGGTAAATGAGAGCGTGCCAGCCAGCCCCAGTCTTTGTGCTCAGTGTTATTAATCCAATCTAAAAAGGGGCTATGCTCATCAAGTCTCACTAGCATAGGCATAACAGAAAACCAGTGCTCGTAAGGAGTACCACTATAAAGACCATAGGGCGTTTGTGAGCCATCAGTGATATAGTAGTTTTTAACCGCTTGCGCATCGCTGACATTAGAAAGTACGGCATACAAAGGCATGGCAGAGGTAGCGGTAATCGTGCGCCATTAAGACAGTGGCATAGCTAGCATAATCTGCTCCTTGCATTGCGCAATAAAACCCGTACTACTAAAAATCCGTTTAACTTATAAAAGACAAGAAAGGGATATTGAATAAGGCGATTGATGATTAAAGCAATATGACTAACAGCGCGCTCCATGATATTTACCTAAATTCCTTTAGAAAGTATTAAGAAACCGAAAAATAAAGGTATTTTTTAGCTAAGATAAGATTATTTTTTATTCTATGTAACCTTTTTTTAGTCTATTTTTGTTATTTTTTACTTATTTTGAAAAATCAATACATATGTATCAGGTTGTTACGCTTGGCGTAAATGTGTAAATACCCCCTCAAACTTAGCGCACAACTGACGTAGAAAATTAAGTTACTTGTTTTAGTGTTTTACATTCAATTGACGTCATGTTCTTCAATGTTCCATGCGGTCTTTCCGTGTTATAAATCATTACCCCTTCTTCGGTTACTCTCTTCGCTTGCGCTAAGTTGTTAAAAAGATATAAATCGAGCATTTCATTCTATTTTGATGAAGATAGCGACACTAAGATCTAATATTCAATCGCGCATTTTTTAACTGATTAACAAGCTCTAGTAGTGATAAATTGAGTTGGTGCATAAATTGCTGGTATGAAAACTCTTTTTTGCTAATTTCATCTAATTGTAATTCCCAATGTGCTGTCATGTCGGGCATCGACATGATATCAGGTAATGATAAAATCAGATTTTTACCCACGTCTGTTGAACGTATTGTTTTACCTTGACGAGTCAAAAACTGGCGTTTAAATAACAATTCGATAATACCAGCTCTCGTTGCTTCGGTACCTAAGCCATCCGTTTCACGTAATATTTTTTTTATTTCTGGATCTTTAACAAATCGGGCAATACCCGTCATAGCCGATAATAATGTGGCATCGGTAAAGGCTCTTGGTGGCTGGGTTTCTTTGCTCAGCAATTCAGTATCAACACATTGCACAGTTTCACCCTTTTTAACCAATTTAGTTAATAACCCATTGGTTTCATTATCATCTGCATCAGTTTGGTAGTTTTTATTCCTAAATAGAATCTTCCAACCCTCATCAAGCATTTGGTTTGCTTTAGCAATAAATTTCCCGCCTTGAATATCAACATCAATTTGCAATTCGGCATATTTGTAAGCAGGATAAAATTGTGCTAAATATTGCGTTGCAATAACTTGATAAACCGCCTTTTCGTTATCGCTCAAATTTGTCATTTTAGTTTTGCGTAATGTTGGGATAATAGCATGATGTGCTTCGACTTTTTTATTATTCCAAGCTTTGGAACGCAAAGTAAAACTTGCCTGCTCAATAGCAGTTTGAAGCTCAGGGCAATTATTTTCAATAGCAGACTTAACGCCCATAATTTGTTTTAAATGATCTTCAGGTAGAAAGCGACAATCTGATCTTGGATAAGTAATTAATTTGTGCTTTTCATATAACGATTGACAAATGTCGAGTACATCTTGCGCACTTAATCCATTTTTCCTAGCCATTTCAATTTGCAGTGCCGATAAATTAAATGGCATGGGAGGCGCCAACTCTTTCTTTTTGTTGCTAACTTTATCAATTGTTCCTAGTTTACCTTTTATGCGTTGACAAACATTTTCAGCCAACTTTTTGACTAATACTCGCCCTTCTTCATCTTGATAAGGTGCACAGGCTTCGCTTGGTTGCCATTTTGCCTTAAATGTTTCATTGTCTTTGGTTTGTAATACAGCAAACACTTCATAAAAAGGTTTAGGTACAAATTGCGCTATCTCTAAATCACGCCTAACCACTAACCCTAAAATAGGTGTTTGTACTCGCCCAATTGATAATACACCTCGATAACCGTTTTTTTGTCCAACAATAGTGCAAAGCCGGCTCATATTAATGCCATAAAGCCAATCCGCTCTAGCTCTTGCCAATGCAGAGGTTGATAAAGGAATAAAATCTTGGTTATTGCGTAATTGTTGTAATGATTTTTCAACAGCGCTCGCATTTAAATCACTAATTAAACATCGCTGTATAGCTTTGCGTTTGCTCGGCGGTAATTGGCAATAATTTAAGACTTCATCCACCAATAATTGTCCTTCTCTATCGGGATCACCTGCATGTACAATTTGATCGGCAGAGTTAATTAGATCGACCAAAATATTAAATTGTTTTTTTGTATTGTCTTTTGGCATTAAGATCCATTTTTCAGGCACTATAGGTAAATCACTCATCACCCATTTTTTATATTTAGGATCATAAATTTCTGGTGTAGCTTGCTCTAGAAGATGACCAATACACCAGCTAACAATATCACCATTACTTGCTTTAATAAAACCATTGCCTTTTTGGTGAGGTTTAGGCAATACATCAGCAATAGCTCTAGCTAAGCTGGGTTTTTCAGCAATAAATAAACGATAAGAATGATTAGATCGCATAACAATGATTATTCATTAAATATTTCAAGCAACATACGCTTCATAAAAGAGAGTATCTAATGTATAGTCCAACAATGTAGCCACATTCATCAATAGAAAATTATACAAACCCCAGCTTGGTAAAAAAACGCAAACAAAACAAATTAACTTTTCGCAATTAGTTTTTTGCTGGTTGTTAAATAAAGGCTTAATAATATCCTTATCACTAACTGTATAAACAATCACAACCTTTTGTCCATTTTTTGTAAAAATGCGACCACAATTACCACCACTTTTTATATTTAAGCCAAATAGCCGAAGCAATACAAATAACAACAAGCAGTAATATTAGCCCAACAAAAGACCATTCTTGTTGGCTAAAAGGAATACCCGCTAAATTGACGCCAAGTAAACTAGTTAAAAATGTAATCGGCGTAAATATAATGGTAAATAGTGACATTAAGTAAATTCTTTTATTGGTTGATTCGGCCAAGAAACTATTAATTTGCTCCATTATTGAAGCTAACCGCAATAAACAGCTATCTATGTCAGATACATAATGGTTTTGCTGATTGGAAATATCGTGTAACCGTTGACGATCGTTATCATCAATCCATGAAATTCTTTCAGTCGAAATTTTTACAAAAATATCACGTTGCGGTGATAACAACCGACGTAAAACGATCAATTGTTTACGTACACGGCCTATTTCTTTATATGAAAATATCCGTTGGTTAAGAACTAAATCTTCTAGCCTGATGATTTTATTATGAGTACTATTAAAAGATAAATTCACTTGATCGCTAATTAAATCAGATATTTGAATTAACCAATCAGCAACATCCACAGGTCCAATGCCTTTATCTAAATTGTCTTGCAGCTGAGAAATGGCGCCAATTTTTTGATGTCGGGTTGAAATAATCATGTTATCGGTGATATAAAAACGGAAAGTCACAATAGGATCTGGAAGTTCATTTGGAATAAAATTCACCCCTTTTAAAACCACTAAAATCCCCGACTCAAAACGGATTTCTTTAGATATTTGGTTCGATTTTATCAATTCGTTTTTGATCAAATCAGGAACTAAATGGGTGGTATTAATCCAATTAATGGTTTCTTGCTTAGCAAAATCTAAATGAATCCAAAATGGCTGTGTAACTGAAGGAACACTTTGTTCATTAAGTGGCATTGCTTTGCCTTTACCATCTAGCTGGCAACTAAAAGCCGGTTTAGCATCTAAGAGATGTGAAACAGAAATAGAACTGGTACTATTTTGATTAGTCATAACCGCCCCCCATTTGTTATTTTTTCAAATTATATACTGAATTTAGCTTAAAATGGAGTAACCTATTAGAGTTTATTTATTTTGTTTAACGCATTAAATAAATTTGAGGTACACAAGCATTATCTGGATGAGGATAAATCCCTAATTCTACCTTATACCAACGGTTAATATTTTCTGAGGTTAAAACATCTTTAGGTATACCTTGTTTAACAAGTTTTCCTTGATTAATTAATAAGATCTTATCAGCATATAATGCAGCTAAATTGAGATCATGCAAAACACAGCATACGGCTAATTGTTGTTCGCAAGCCAGTTTCTTTAATAATCTTAAGGTTTGTTGCTGGTGATATAAATCAAGTGCCGAAGTAGGCTCATCTAAAAAGAGCAGTTTTTCAGTTGACTGTACTTGCCACAACTGCGCTAAAACTCTAGCTAACTGCACGCGCTGTTGTTCTCCACCAGATAAGTTACGATAATCTCGATTTGCTAGTTTTAAACAATCTGTTTGCTGCATAGATTGTTCTATTGCTATATCAAAATCAGTTTTTCCATATGGCGAACGCCCCATAGCGACGACCTCTTTTACTTTAAAAGGAAACGTCAATTGGTTATGTTGTAGCATTACCGTGCGAATTTTAGATAATTGCTTTTCTGACCATTTTGACAACGGTTTATTTAATAAATAACACTCTCCTGATGATGGCTTTTGGTAACCTGTTAACAAACGCAATAGTGTTGATTTTCCTGCACCATTAGGTCCAATAATAATGGTAATTTTGCCCACTTCTATAGTTAAAGAGATATCATTAATTAAAGTGTGATTTGCATAATTAAAAGTTAAATGTTGAGCAGTTAGCATCATTAGATTCCATTTATTATTTATGTCTTAAAATTAACCATAGAAAATAAGGCCCACCAATTAAACTAGTAAATAGCCCAACTGGAATTTCAGTAGGAGCAACTAACGTTCGGGCAAAAGTATCCGCCAATAATAATAAACAAGCGCCACCCAACGCAGAGGCCGGTAATAACCATCGATGATTAGCTCCCATTTGTAATCGAATCATGTGAGGAACAACTAAGCCAACAAAAGCGATTATGCCACTAACTGCAACTGAGGTACCAATTAGTACTGCACAGAGTAATAATAGGTATCGTTTTATTCGTTGCACATTGATGCCCAAATAATGAGCATCTTCATCGCCAAGTTGAAGAAGATTCAGTGCATGCGATAACTTAAAAATACCAAGTAAAGCGGGAAAAATGAGTGATACCGCAACTAAAACCAAATCCCACGAACCTTTACCTAAATTGCCCATTGACCATAATGAGAGCTGACGCAATTGGATCTCATCACCAATATAGCTCAAGCACCCCATTATTGCGCCAATAATGGCATTTATGGCCACGCCTAACAAAACCATTTTTGCTAAGTTACATTGTGAATTTAAGCTATAAATATAAATTAACAAACAAATCAGCAAGCTACCTGCAAAAGCAGCAAACATTTTACCGTAAAGCATCATAATAGATGGAAATATTGCAGGAAATAAAATAGATAGTCCTACCATTAAAGCAGCACCACTACTAATGCCCAATAGGCCGGAATCGGCTAATGGATTTCTAAACAACCCTTGCATTACCGCACCAGAACTAGCTAAAGCCATACCAACAACAACAGCTAACATAATGCGAGGCATACGGACATTGAGCCAAATATGCCATAACTGATCGTCAAATTGTAGGTTAATTAAATGGGTAATGGATAAATTTAATGCGCCAGAATTAGCCGAAAATAGAATAAGCACCAATAGTAGACCAATTAAACCCCATAACAATGAGCGATGACGATTGTTTTGCACCCATTAACCTCTTTTATATTTTGAATTACTCATATTATTTAGCTAATTAATAAGTTACTGTTAAACTAGGGTCAACAACACTATAAGCACAATTACCAAATTCGTGATTAGCGATTTTATCAATAATTATTTTTGCTAAATCAATGCGATGAATAAACCCATGTACTTCTTGTTGATAATAGCATTGGGCATTTTGAGTCATTTCACCATCACGCAAACCTCCAGGCCTTAAAATTAAAAAATTTAATTTACTGGTTTGTAACCAAGTTTCAGCTAACGATTTTTCTCGTACTGCATGACCAAAAGCCTGTTTTGCTCTCGCAGATAAAGTTGCCCATGAGTCACCACACCCTAATGAAGTGACTAAAACCATCTGTTTTATGCCTGTTTGCTCAGCACAATCAATAATAATACGCTGGGCCTGATAATTCCCAGTTTCCCCACCTAAGGTTGAAACAATTGTTGAATCAGTACCAGCTAAATCACAAAGTTGTTTAACCAGCACGCGATCAGTTGCATCACCGACATAGGTTTCAATGCCTTGATTGACTAATTGCTTAGCAAAAGTATTATCACGAGCTAATGTAATACAATGCCAATCTGGATGGCTTTGTTTAACTAGTTGTAAAACTTGATAACCAGTTCCTTGTTTAGGGCTGACGCCAAAGATTAATAGTGTTTTCATTGTATTAACATCTTAAAGTTAATTAATCCGATTAGCTAATGCTCTGAATTTTTCTAGCTGTTCTGCTTTAAGTTGATGTTTTTCGTCACGACCAGCAAAAATTTTAAACATCGCTTGTCCCATATGATTAAGAAATATCATCGACGCAGTAGACATTTTCATAAATTTACGTTCAATAAAAGTAATGTATTGGCAATGCTCCGCCTTGATATGGCCACTTAAACCTTTTTGGTGTCGTAAATTAAAATATTTATGGCTATGCGTCCCTAAGGGTAACTCACCAGAAATTTCAGCAATAACATCCCCCGTATGGATTAAAAACAATACTTCTCCCCAAGTTGCTACTTCTTCCCAAATGGTATCAAAATGGCTGCCATCGACAATTTTTGCTCTGGGTAAAGCCTGAATGACTTGCGTCAATGTAACATGATGATCTTGAGCAATCTTTTCTAATACTTCCTCGGGGTGGGTTTGCATATATGCAGCTAAATTAGCTAAATGGTTTAGTTTATCTGTCATAATAATATCCTTTAATTACGAAGTTTTAATGTGGATCTTTTGCTTGCTTAATAGCGGAATGAGACATCATTTGTTGGCTACCAGTCGTTCGTTTTTCTTGCGCCATTTTTTGTTGTAATTCAATATATTCTGGATTATTGAGTTGTAATAATAACTGCTGTAAAGCTTGCAAGATATTGCTTGACCAAAATCGCCCAGATAATGTCAAAAGCAGGCAATGATCTGTATTTTGTAGAAGCCCTACTTGATGCCATTGATTGATTAATGGTTCAAACAATTGATAGTGCTGTGTTAATTGCGTCAAATCAATTCGCCCTTTTTCAATACCTGCTTGTAATTGATATAACCATTCACCTATTAATGGTTTACCTGTTAACATCATAATTGGCTTTTTACCTTGATCTAATTGGGTGTAATACTGATTTAAATCTCGATGGATCATAAAAGATTGACCACCTAACCGCCCACCAGCACAAGAGCCGAAAGCAAAGAAATTCGAACCTTGTTTAATTAAAAAATTATATAAATTTCGTTCACGGCTAGTTTTAGCCCAATGTGCATTAGTTAAATGAACCCAACCTTGTTTAGCAAAAAATTCAGCACCTTGATGATAAAAACGACACTTATCAGTGACAGACGGTATTTCAATACGTTTATTTTCAACACCTTTAGCAAGTGGTGTTGTAGGCAATAAATTAAGGGGATAAAGATCAATGCCATCTAATGGCAAATTATTAGCAATATCTAGATCTCGTTGCCATGTTTGAGGGGTTTGATCGGGTAAACCAAACATTAAATCACACACTAAAGCAACACTATCTCGTGCAGCTATGCGTTCAAAGTTTTTAATGATTTGTTCTTCAGTTGATGCTCGCCCTAACCTTTGTCTAATTTGAGTATTAAAGGTTTGTACACCTATAGAAAAACGATTAGCACCAGCTTGAATATAGCTATCAACACGTTCATCATCAAAATCAGAAATGCGCCCTTCAATCGTAATTTCACAATCAGGTGCCAAAGGAGCGTGCTGTGTAAAATAACGAATTACTCTGGCTATTTGCCCACTAGCCAAAGCCGAAGGTGTGCCTCCACCAAAATAAATGGCATGAATTGGAGCAGATTGCATCGCTTTATTATCTATTTCAAGCGATATTTCTTTTAATAAATAATCGATATAGTTTTCAGTATTAAACTTCCGTAATGGGTTTTGATAAAAACCACAAAACTGACAATGAATATCGCAAAAAGGAATGTGAATATAAATTAAACGTTTTTTACCTCTAAGTGATGTCGCTTGAATAATTTCCCATTGCTGCTCAATTTCTATGGTTTAGCATTAATTGCCACCTTCCAAAAAGGCAAAAAAGCTGAAAATACAGCTCGTGAAACTTACAATAATGACAGCAAACCAATCAAAGCCGCTACAGATGATTATTTTAGAGTTGCAGGACACGGCATTGTGGATCTGACTGGTTATGTCAATATCACTAAGAATGTAAAATTAAGCGGTGGCATCTATAATCTTACCGACCAAAAATATTGGGATTATCTAAGTAACAATAAATTATACAAAACATCAAACTATAAATATCTAGAAATGTTCACCGCACCCGGTAGGACATTCCAGTTAGGTATGGATATTGATTTTTAACTAACAATATAAATAATGAAAATATCCTTTTTTAAAGAGAGGATATTTTCATCTAATATGTACATTTGGCTCATCTAACTTTGACTAATTAACAAATATCTCACGCAGGCAAATTTCCTCAATATAGCTAAATTTAATAATAAAAATACAATTGTTAAGTTATAGAAAATAAATATCACATGTAATTATTACATGTGATATTTACATGTGATGTTTTTATGTTAATATAAACCCTATTGATAATTAAAATAAACACAAAATCAACATATGAAAAAAACAAAAGAGGCCAAAGGCTCTGCATTTTACCAACAACAATATAGAAAACGCTTGCGTGAACAAGGCCTAATAAAAAAAGAAGTTTGGATTTTACCTGAAAATGCAACTCAGTTACTCGAAATTGAAAAACAGTTTCGCCTACCTATAGACAATAGCACATGCTTTAACAATATACAGGAAAGCAATAAAATGAAAAAAAATGAAGTTTGGTCAATTACAAATCTTTATCAAGCTTTGCGTGACTCAGAATTATCTAAGCAAGGTTTTGCCACTATTGAAGTCATCGATGGCGTTGATGCTTGTTTGCATATAACCATGCATGAATATGGCGATCTACCTCTATTTTTAAGTGCTTCTAATCAACAAATTATTATTGAGGCTCTACTTTGGCCTGTTGATATTGTCAAACACACAAATCAATTTAATGAAGAAATATTATGTACTAGAAAACTATTCCCATTATCGACTATTGCAATTGAAAAAACAGGAGATGGGGTATTAAATTATATTATGTACGGAGCTTTAAGTGCGTCTTCATTATTAAGCAACATCATTTATGAATTAGAAACTTTATCAGATAATGTCATTAAAGCTACCGAAGCATATGAACATTATATTAACATTAACAATATTGAATCAAAATAGTTAACAAGGAGATTAACAATGGCTATCTTCAAAAAGCTTATTACCGCGCTTCGTGGTAGTGTTAATGAAGCCGGCGAAGCGATTATTGATGCGCAAGCTATACGAATATTAGACCAAGAAATTCGCGATGCTGACGTTGAATTAAAACAAGCTAAAGAATCTTTAGCAAGCATACTTGCGCAACAAAAATTAGCCGATAAAGAAGTTGAAAAAATTCAAGCTGAAATAACTGAGTATGAAAATTACGCCATCAAAGCATTAGAAAGCAATAATGAAAAATTGGCCTTAGAAGTCGCTGAAAAACTTTCGGTTCTTGAAAAGAAGTACACAGTTAATAAAGAGCAAGCAACTTATTTTGCCGATAATGTGAAAAATCTACGACAAACAATATTGCAAACAGAAATTAATATCCGTAATCTTAAACAACAAGTAGATATTGTAAAAGCAACAGAAAGTGTGCAAAAGGCACAATCTGCTATTGCTCAGCGTTATGGAAATTCAACAACAAAACTACAAACAGCCTTAGACTCTCTTGAGCGAATAAAAAAACGACAAGAAAAAACATCTGCCACTATTGAAGCAAAAAAAGAATTATTGGGATCTGAAGCTCAAGATTCGCTTGATCGTAAACTTGAAGAGGCAGGAATAAAATCGAGCAATCAAAGTGCCGAAGCAATCTTAACTAGGTTAAAAGAAAAACAAATTAATTAAATTTTTTAAGTTTTACTTTTTTTAGTTACAGTAACCGTTAAAAATATAATAATTAGAAAATTGTAATAACTATTTAAAATATAAAGGAAATATAATGGAGCTTTTTTGGGGGATATTTTTTTCTTTTCCCGTTGTTATTTTTAGCGCCTTATTAACACTTTGCGTTATGTATTGGTTAACTGCTGCAATTGGCATTTTAAGTGTTGATTGTTTAGATATAGCGATTAACGTAGAGGATATAGCTACCGAGCCATCATCTGGATTTGGTGGCTTATTATTGAAATTTGGTTTTAATGAAGTACCGCTCACATTAGTTATTACCTTAATTTCATTATTCGGATGGTCAATTAGTTATTTTAGTTTCCGATTTTTTATATTACCGCTATATAACGATGTTTTGCTTTATTTTATTATAGGAGCAGTTTTTTTTGTTATTTCACTAATCACCGCTGTTTACCTTACTGCATTTGTCATAAAACCTATTCGCCCCATTTTCACAAAACTAAATTTAACTCATGATCATAAATCATTATTAGGACAAATTGTTCAAATACGATCCAGTATTGTAAATAACATTAAAGGAGAAGCTATTTATGAAGATGGCGGAGCGGGATTAATTTTACAAGTTAGAAGTGACGAAACTTATCAATTTAAGCGTGGAGATAAAGCAGTACTGCTACGCTATGATATGGCCAACAATTTCTATGAAATCATTAGCATTGAAGAATTTAACGGATAGTCAGAGTTCAATTTTTGGAGAAAAATAAATTATGCATATAAATACTGATACAATAATATTTTTTTTTATAACAATAGGAATTATCTTTTTAGTTATAATAGGTTTTTTCTTATTATTTAAAGCTTTTTATATTAAAGTTCCTCAGGGTACAGCACTTATCGTTAATGATATGACCTCAAAACCCAAAGTGCACTTTACAGGGGCCTTAGTTTACCCTGTTATCTATAAAAAAGAATTTATGAAAATTTCATTGATTACTTTTGATGTAGAGCGTCGTGGTAAAGATGGTTTAATTTGTAAAGATAATTTACGTGCAGATATCTGTGTTGCTTTTTATTTACGCGTTAACGAAACGACTGAAGATGTGTTAAAAGTAGCTAAATCTATTGGTGTAGATAGAGCTTCAGATCAAAAAGCAGTAAGTTCACTCTTTAGTGCAAAATTTTCAGAAGCGCTAAAAACCGTCGGGAAACAATTCGAGTTATCAAAACTGTTTGAAGATCGCATGAACTTTCGTGAACGCATTATTGATGTTATCGGAAAGGATCTAAATGGTTATGCTTTAGAAGATGTTGCTATCGATTATTTAGAACAAACGCCAATAAAATCTCTTGATCCTGATAATATTTTTGATGCTGAAGGGATTAATAAAATTACATCCATTACAGCTGTTCATAAAGATGAAACTAACAAACGAGAAAGAGATCTTGAACTCGCATTAAAAAAGAAAGATACCGAAACAATTGAAGCAAAACTTGAACTTGAACGACAACAAGCAGATGCTGAAGCAAGACAAAAAAGAGAAATCGAAACAATTCGAGCACGTGAAGCGGCTGAAACGCTAAAAGTACAAGAAGAAGAGCGTTTGAAAGCAGAACAAGCTAGAATTCAATCACAACAAGAAATTGAAGTACGAGAAGAAAATCGTTTACGTGAAGTCGAAGTTGCACAACAAAACCGCTTAAGAGCTATTGCAATAGAAGAAGAGCGAGTTGAAAGAGCACGTTCACTTGAAATTGTTGCTCGTGAACGCGAGGTTGAATTGCAACGTATTGAAAAAGATAAAGTACTTGAAGAAGAAAAAAAGCTTATTGCCAATGTAATAAGAGAACGTGTTGCTGTTGAAAAAACAGTTGCAGTCGAAGAAGAAAACATTAAAGAAGTACGTGAAGTTTCAAAAGCAGATCGTGAAAAACAAACAACGATTATTGAAGCAGAAGCAAGAGCTGAACAAGAGTTAGTCAAGCAAGTTAAGCAAGCAGAAGCTGACGAACAAGCATCAAAACACCGCGCTATTGAAATTAGCACAATGGCACAAGCTGAACTTGAAGCAGCAGCTAAGCAAGCCGAAGCGAAAAAACAATTAGCACAAGGTATTGAAGCTGAAGAAGCGGCAATTGGTCTTGCTGAAGCAAAAGTACGTAAAGCACGAGCAGAAGCTGAAGAGAAAGAAGGATTAGTCAAAGCAAATATCACAGCAGAAACTTTATTAGCAGAAGCAAAAGGTAACCAAGAAAAAGGATTATCAGAAGCAAAAGTCATTGAAGCTAAAGCTGTTGCAATCGAGAAACAAGGCTTAACAGAAGCGAAAGTACTTGAAGAAAAACTTTCAGCACAAGCTCGTGGTGATGAACGAATCGGTTTAGCTAAAGCATCGGCAACAAAAGAGCAAGGTCTTGCTGAAGCACTAGTAATACGTGAACGTTTAACAGCTGAAGCTAGTGGTTTAGTTGAGAAATTCCAAGCTATGGGCACAATGAGCGAACAATCTCAACACCATGAGGAATTCCGTTTGGCACTGGAAAAAGGATTTGAACAAGCTATGGCTGCTATTACTGCCAATAAAGAAATTGCAAGAGAGCAAGCAGATGTTCTTGCTGCAGCATTTAGTAAAGCCAATATCGAAATTGTGGGCGGTAACGATAACTTCTTTAACAGCTTCTCTAAAGCAATTAGTGTTGGTAAAGCTATTGAAGGAACAGTTAATCAAAGCCCTGTCCTTCAATCTGCTTTGCAATCAGTGTTATCACGCTTATCAGGTGATAAGCATGTTGATCTAAAAGAAACATTGCAAAATACTGATTTAAAAGCACTAGCAAAACAATTTCTATCTACAGAAAATGACAATAAATAAGGAACATGTTCTTCGATAGTTATTAATTTGGCTTATCGCTATCACCTGTTTTCGGTAGATAATACGTTTCTACCGAAAACAATAAGCTTTTCTGTATAATCATAATGAGTTAAAAATGTCAGAAATACAACAAGATATTGAAAAACAAACAACATTAGATAAAGCAGTTGCCGAAGGCGGTGCTTATGAAATTCTTCGTAAACGTCTAACATCATTAGGGCAAGAGCTTAACCAAAAAACAGAAACATTAAATCAACAACGGCTTTCTGAATTCGGTAAAAGCGATATGTCAATTACCGCGCGAATTCGTATAAGAACTGAAAATAACTGTATAGCAAGAGATATTGTTCGTTTTGGTGATTGGCTATTATTTGGCTATAACGTTTTTTTAGGGTTAAAAAAAGAAACCAAAATTGAAGATGTCTTTTCTCTTTATCAGCTTATCGACCGTGATGGTAATTACGAAGCAGATCCTGTTGCTCTTTCTGATACCTTCTTAAACATTGATCGATTTGTTCAAGATTTTAATGAACTTTATACTTATTATAAAAATGCTCAGTTATTACAACTTGTTGAACGTGATGGTAAGTTACTAGCTAGTTTCCAAATTGGTGAACGGGTAAGTGATATTCGCGTTTTTCGGTGGTCTATATCAACCGATAAAAAAAATATTAATTATATAGATAACCGTGGTGAACGAGATATAGCTCTTCCACCTGCTTATGATTTTGAATGGCAAGAGACCACACGTGAAAATATTATTAATGGGCGATTTCCACATGTTAACGTGTTAGATACTATTTTTGTTGAAACCATTGGTGGTGATTTAACAATAAAATGTGAAAATAACACTAACGATGGGCTTGGAATTTACCGCGAAGATGTCATCGATAAAAATCAATCCATTAATGACGCTAAAATAGAATATGCTAAAGTAGGATCACTAATTCTACTAAAAGTATTACCTTATCGTGAAGATAATTGGCGGTACTTAGTCTATAATACGCTAACACAACAAGTCCAACGAATTGATTTTATTGGTCAAGCTTGTATCCAACTCCCAGAAGATCATGGAATTATTTTCCCTGGTGGCTACTATTTACAAAATGGCGAATATAAAACATTTGATCAATCAATGTCAGGAATGCGTTTTAGACGTATCAGACGTTCACCTAATGGCGAAGATGTTTTATATATATTTTATGATCCAACATCTGGTCGATTAGCATTATTTAACTATAATATGATTGAGCGTAAACTCAATAGCCCTATTTTAGGTCATGGTTATGCAGTTTTTGAAGATGGTAGAATGGTTGTGTTTGAGGGAGAAAGTAATGAACCAACTCGGGTCCATCCAATGCAAATATGGCAAACACCATTTTATAGTGATGAATTTGCTGCAAAACAACCAACAAATAATAGCTTTTTAGGTAGAATAGGTAATGCTGAACTAGTTCGAGGCATATCAGATCTTTATTTTATTGCTCGCGAAATTGACAACCAATCAGTATCATCCCAGCTATACGGCAAATTAAGTGAAGACACTAAAAAACTTTTTGATACCTACTTTTGGCTAAATGACGAGAAAAATTTACCTTTTACACCAATTCTTCGTAATATTTCGCAAACAAGCGAATTAGTGCTTGATGAATATGAAAAAGTTGAAAGTATACGCCGCCAATCAAATAGCGCCATGCGCGAAGCGATTTCAAATCAACAAGATCTATTAGCAAAATTATATCCTGATAGTTGGAAAGAAACCCAAGAATATGTCGATGCCCTGAATGCAATCAAAATGCAATTAGGTAGTCTTGTCACTTTAAGAACTTACCGTTATATCGATTTAGATCAAATCGATATAATGGAAGATGAACTTAAAAAACGCCAATCTATCGTTTATTTAGCCACAGCAGAATTTCTAGGTAGTGAACAAGCCTTAGAGCCATTCATATCAAAAATTGATGACATTGAAAATGACATTGCGAAAGCAGATTCTGTCGCAAAACTCAGTAAACCAACAAAAATGGCTGATGATATGTCTAATGATTTAGATATGCTATCGCAATTAATGGCATCATTAAAGTTTGATGATGTCACATTGCAAACAAAAATCATTGAATCAATTGCAGAAGTTTATTCAAAACTTAATCAAACCAAAGCAAGAATAAATCAAAACCGAAAAAATTTTTCGAGTACTGAAATGATCGCCCAATTTGGCGCTCAATTCAAACTATTTAGTCAAAGTATAGCTAATGCACTAGGACTTGCTACAACGCCTGAAAAATGTGAAGATGAGCTTTCTAGGCTGTTAGTTCAATTAGAAGAACTGGAAAATCAATTTAGCGAAAGTGAAGAGTTTTTAAATGATATCTTAGCAAAACGTGAAGAAATATTAGAATCGTTTGAAACACATAAGCAAGCGCTTCTAGAAGACAGAGCTAGACGCAGTGAAGCACTACAGACCGCAGCGCAACGAATTTTAGATAGCATACCAAGAAGAACCGCAAAGTTTTCAGACCAAACAGAACTCAATGCTTTTTTTGTTGCAGATCCTTTAGCCCAAAAAATTCGTGAAATCGTCGAAAAACTAAGAGCACTATTTGATAATGTTAAAGCAGACGATATTGAATCCCGATTCAAAAGCGCACAAGATCAAGCAATCCGCGCTTTACGTGATAAATCAGAGATTTTTGAATCAGGCGGTAATATCATAAAGCTTGGGCCAAGACATAAGTTTAGTGTCAATACACAGGAACTTGATCTAACAGTCGTACCTAAAGCAGGCCACCTATATTTACAATTAACTGGTACCGATTATCAAGAAAAAATAGAACATCCTAAACTAGAAAGCTACAAACCATTTTGGACAATTTCATTAGAATCAGAATCACCTACAGTCTATCGTGCAGAATATCTTGCTTATTCAATCATTAATTCTGCATTAAAAAAAGATGATGAATTAACTTATGAAAAACTAACTACGCAATTAAATCAACCTGAACTATTGAATAAAACTGTTCGTGATTATGCAGCAATACGATATCGAGAAGGCTATGAAAAAGGCATTCACGACCATGATGCTGTAAAAATATTATTAAAAATTATTCCACTAGGTGAGATAGCAGGCTTACTACGTTATAATCCTTTAGCACGCAGTCTAGCTATGCTTTATTGGCATTATAATCGAAAAAATGACATCGCTAAGTTATGGCCTGAACGCGCTAAAACCTGTCTAGATATTTACTCACTGTTTGGGCATGAAGAAGGCTTAAAAAATCTTCGTACAGAGATATTTGAAGAACTCAGTTTATTTCTACAAAAATATCCAATACAACATGATAATTATCATGTTAAACAAGCATCCGAATATTTAAGCTATATATTAGCCGAAACACCGCAACAATTTACATTAAGTAAATATAGCCAAATATTGTTTGAAGGATTAAAAACGCAACTAGAGCAATCTCACATGTGGGTGGACTTTAATCAATCACAAATAAGCCTGATGACACGACTAGCAGATCGTTGGAATCTAATCGAAAGTTGGTTTAAAGGTCTATGCACCCTACCCCAGTATCAAAAATTTGTAGCTTATATTGCTGAAGCAACAATGCTATGTATATTAGATAAAGAAAATGGTATAACCTCAACAGTTAGCGAAGTTGACCTTGATATTACCGTTAATGATCTATTAGGCGAACACCCAAGCATTAAGCAAGGGCAATTAAATATAAATCTAGATGACTTCTTCAGTCGTATGCGTAAACAATCGCGTGTGGTAATTCCAGAATTTAAGCATTACCAAATGCTTCGCCAAGAAGTTTTAGAAGAACAACGCCATTTTTTACATCTTGATGAATTTAAAGCAAAACCATTAAGTTCATTTGTACGTAATAAACTCATTAATCAAGTTTACCTACCAATTATTGGTGATAACTTGGCAAAACAAATGGGAACTGTAGGAGAAAGTCGTCGTACCGATTTAATGGGATTATTATTACTCATATCCCCTCCAGGTTATGGTAAAACAACCTTAATGGAATATATTGCCAACCGACTTGGTTTAATTTTTATGAAAATTAATGGACCAGCGTTAGGGCATAGTGTGTTATCTTTTGATCCTGAGCAAGCACCCAATGCAACAGCCCGCCAAGAACTTGAAAAGCTTAACTTAGCACTTGAAATGGGTAACAACGTTATGCTTTATCTTGATGATATCCAACACACCAACCCTGAATTTTTACAAAAATTTATTTCACTATGTGACGGCTCTAGGCGCATTGAAGGGGTTTGGAAAGGAAAAACCAAAACGTATGATCTTCGTGGCAAAAAATTCTGCGTAATTATGGCTGGTAACCCCTATACCGAATCTGGTGAAGTTTTTAAAATTCCTGACATGTTGGCTAACCGTGCAGATATTTATAATTTAGGGGAAGTGCTTGGCGGAATGGATGAAGTATTTGCATCAAGCTATATTGAAAACAGCTTAACCTCAAATCCTATCCTTTCCCCTCTTGCCTTACGTGATCTTAATGATCTTTATCTATTAATCGATCATGCACAAGGAAAGCCACTCAACACTAACGAGCTTAGTTATGCTTATAGCCAAGCCGAAATTAATGAAATTGTTGCAGTACTTCGTCATCTATTAAAAGTTCGTGAAGTAGTATTTAAAGTTAATCAACAATACATTATTAGTGCGGCACAATCTGATAAATATCGAACCGAACCTCCATTTAAGTTGCAAGGTAGTTACCGTAATATGAATAAACTTGCAGAAAAAATATCCTCAGTGATGAATGATGAAGAACTTAATCAGATTATTGAAGATCACTACCTTGGAGAAGCACAATTGCTTACTAATGGAGCAGAAGAAAATTTATTAAAATTGGCAGAAATCCGTAATGTACTTACTGAAGAACAAACAAAACGCTGGCAGCAAATTAAAACCGACTTTATGCGCAATAAAACACTTGGTGGTGATGAAGCTAATACAGGAGCTCAAATTGTTACACAACTTGCTGATCTAGTACAAAGCGTACAAGCATTAAAGTTATAAAATAAAAAGCTTAAAAATAAGCATACCAATAGATCGATCTTTGGTATGCTTATCTGTATAAGCAACACCTTGCCAAGCAACCAAATAAACCTAAAATCACGAAAAAAACACTCCAGCTATAGCATTCGTGGCAACAAAACTAAGAGTTAGTGACGAAATTCCATTGATGATAAAATAAAATTTTAATAGGCCTATTCGATTTTAATGTTTATCAGTGTAATAACCTGATCATATTCTTAAAATCCTGTCCATAATTTGTATAAAAATTAGTATTCACGAGATTAGTACGAGATTAATTTATAGCACATCATGCATATACCCCCCCTCCGAATGTAAGTACAACCATTTCCAATTGAGGAACAGTAAGAAATACCGCTGACGATACCATCTCCAATACATTCCCATTTTTAAAAGGGCTATCTGAATTGTTGTTTTGCTGATTATTTTTAAATATTACATTTTTATTTTTTTGTAGGAATACAAAAAATGACAAGATAAATATCCCCCTAAAATAGTACAAATCATAGGAGAACACATTATGTGTCAAAAAATTTAGCGCAGAGTTTAAACAATAGGCAGTGGTTTGATATTGCTTTATCCACTTATCTAATGCGGATTTAGTGATGTCATACTCAGCAACAATATTCGTTTATTTTTTAGCATGTTGATATAGAATCACCATTTTTTTAATTGGTAAGTAAAACGGCGTTTTTTTCTTCTTGAAATGCGATTTGTCATCGGTGATTTCTTTTGTTTTTTTGTTTATCGTAACAATAACCTGATAAAACGGGCACTAATTAGTATAGCCTGTCCAAATATTTTGGTGAGGATCAATCAGATAGATAATGAAATAAAAATATGTTATAAAATTGGTGATAAATTAAAAAAGGAGCTTCGAAGATGAAAAAGGTAAAAGCACCTGAACAGGAAAAATATGATGTTATATATGAAAAAATATTATTCAATAAAATAACGGAGGCATTTTCTTGGCGAGAGCGTCCGAAAGAGATGTGGGAATTAGGTCCAATAATGATGCCAGATGATGAAATAGCGCTAAAACAATTTTTGGGTAAGAATTGGCAAGATATTACTCTTGATATATACGTAAACTATGATGATGCTTTATTTTTATTTACTCCATCAGCCTATGCTTATTATTTACCTGGGTTACTTATTACTTCAGCTAAAGCTATGGATATAGCTATAGCTGAAGATGAAGCTATAGTTAGAGCTGAGGCTGAAGCTGAGGCTAAAGCTAAAGCTATAGATATAGCTTTAGGTAGAACTAGAGCTAAAGTAAGAGCTAAAGCAAGAGCTATGGCTAGAGCTGAGGCTTTAGCTAAAGCAAGAGTTATATGGGATAAAAAAGCAAGAATTAAAGATCTTATAGATAAAATCGTATTTTGGATTATGGATTTTGAAAAAATACTGTCTGAGAGCCATCTATTTGAACGCTGGGCAACATTAACCATTGAAGAATATTTAGCAGTTAAAGCTTGGCTAATATGGATTACAAGAGAAGATACCTATCAAGATGATGAAGATATCTATCAAAATGATGAAAGTCTATGTCAAAATGATGTAATGAATTCTTTAATTAGCCTAGACAAACTTATTGACCTTGCTAAGCAACGAGAAAAATGACGCTGTAAATAAATTTATGTATTTGCCTATTTTTGAACTAAGCGAATGAGTAAAAATAAGTAGATACAAAATGGATAAAAAAGCCTAAGAAAAATGGTAGTTGAGTAGTTACACATAGGATGAGAGTATTCAAAATTCTGTGTCATTTCGGTTAACTAGGTGTAAAAAAGGAAATGACACAGAATATTGAACACTCTTGGAAATAGGTATCACCAGCTTGTAGTATATCAATTACTTGCTTATCTGATATTTTGTCAATCAATTTGGCTATTGCTTTTGTTTTTAAAAATCTATATATCTACCCATAACATATTGATGAATTTTAGCATAACATATCTAAAACATATCAACGTCATTCTATTAATGATTACCTTGCGCTTTTATGCTCATTATTTTCTATTCTTATTTTAGTTTTTTAGCTTGCTGATATCATTTTTATAATCGTTATTTAGTTATATATTAATTTAATTAATTGAATTAATTAATTTTGTCTTTTTATGTTTTTATTTTGTAAGGCAATAGCAAAATGTTTAACATAAAAATAACTAAAAGCTATCTTAGTTTCTGTTACAATATACTAATAATTAAAAAGTTAGTAATGTCATAACGCTATAAAATTAAAGGTTTTTTAATGATCATATCAGATGCTAATAGTGCAGTGTCATCTGTTGCTTATCGTGCAAACGAAGTCATCGCTATTTATCCAATTACGCCAAGCTCAACAATGGCAGAGCAAGCTAGCACATGGGCGGAATTTAATAAGCCAAATGTATTTGGCGATACGCCACGAGTAATTGAAATGCAATCCGAAGCAGGCGCAATTGCTACGGTTCATGGTGCATTAATGACTGGTGCGCTTGCGACTTCGTTTACTTCGTCACAAGGCTTACTTTTAATGATCCCATCGCTATATAAAATAGCTGGTGAACTTACACCTTTTGTTTTGCATGTTGCTGCACGAACAGTTGCAACGCATGCCCTTTCAATTTTTGGCGATCATTCTGATGTCATGGCAATTAGGCAAACTGGTTTTGCAATGCTTTGTTCAAGTTCGGTGCAAGAAGCACAAGATTTTGCCTTAATTGCACAAATGGCCAGTTTAAATAGTCGTGTTCCCTTTACTCACTTTTTTGATGGATTTAGAACATCGCACGAAGTTAATAAAATCTATCCACTGAGTGATGAACAGATCCATAACTTATTACCGCATAAGGCTATTAAAGCTTATCGAGCACAAGCTTTAACGCCTGACAAACCAGTAACACGCGGTACATCAGCTAATCCTGATACCTATTTTCAATGCCGAGAAGCAATAAATACCTATTATGATAATGCTTATCAGCATGTTGTTAATGCTATGGATGCTTTTGCAATAGAAACAGGCAGAAGATATCAGCCTTTTGAATATTACGGCGCTAGTGATGCCGAACGCATTATTGTGATTATGGGATCGGGAGCTAGCACCACCAAAGAAGTGGTTGATGTGCTACTTAAACAAAATGAAAAAGTTGGTGTTGTGATCGTTAGATTATTTCGCCCTTTTTCTGCCGAACATTTACTTGCAGTGATCCCAAATACTGCCCAAAAAATCGCAGTTCTTGATAGAACTAAAGAACCAGGAGCGCAAGCCGAACCTCTGTATTTAGATATTATTACTGCTTTTGCCGAAAGCTTATCACGTGGAGAGCGCACATGCATGCCACTGATTATCGGGGGGCGTTATGGGTTATCGTCAAAAGAGTTCGATCCTCGCTGTGTACTTGCGATTTTTACTGAGTTAAGAGCGAATAAGCCAAAACCTCGTTTTACCGTTGGTATTTATGACGATATAACAGGTCTTTCTTTACCATTACCAAACTGCTCTATCCCACAAAAATCTGCACTTGAAGCTCTTTTTTATGGGCTCGGTAGTGATGGCACCGTTTCAGCAACCAAAAATAATATTAAAATTATTGGCGATAGCTCACCTTTTTATGTACAAGGGTATTTTGTGTATGACTCTAAAAAGGCCGGCGGTTTAACTACATCTCACTTACGTGTCAGTTTAGATCCAATCGATTCACCTTATTTAATTACCAGCGCCCATTTTATTGGTTGCCATCAAGATCAGTTTATCGATAAATATCAGATTGTGGATAAACTAAAAGATGATGGCATCTTTTTGCTTAACACACCCTATAGTAAAGATGAGATTTGGCATCGCCTACCCAAAGAAGTGCAAGTACAATTAATTCAAAAACGCGCACATTTTTATATCATAAATGCGGCCAAAATTGCTCGTGAATGTAACTTAGGTGCCAGAATAAATACCGTCATGCAGGCAGCATTTTTTCACCTTGCTGAAATTTTCAAAAATGATTTTAATATCAGCCAATTAAAAGAAGTCATTGCTAAAAGTTATAGTAGTAAAGGGCAAAATTTGGTCGAAAATAACTGGAAAGCACTCGATTTAGCTATAGCCTCACTTGAGCAAATTCCTCTTAGTTGCGTTGATCAAAGCAGTGCCATGATGCCACCAATTGTGCCAGCTAACGCGCCTAATTTTGTTAAAACAGTCACTGCCGCTATGTTAGCTGGTTTGGGCGATAGCTTACCTGTATCAGCATTTCCACCTGATGGCACATGGCCGATCGGCACAACTAAATGGGAAAAACGTAACATTGCTGAAGAAATTCCTATTTGGCAACCCGAACTGTGTACCCAATGTAATCATTGTGCTGTTGCTTGCCCACATGCTGCCATTCGTGCAAAAGTTGTTGCGCCCGATGATATGGCTAATGCACCAGACTCATTAAGCTCGCTTGAAGTCAAAGCCCGTGATATGAAAGGTCAACGCTATGTGTTGCAAGTTGCACCAGAAGATTGTACAGGCTGTAACTTGTGTGTCGAAGTTTGCCCTGCCCGTGATCGCAATAATTTTGCAATTAAAGCCATCAATATGCAATCACGTATCGACAATATTGATACTCAGCGAGCTAATTTTGAATACTTTACCGCATTGCCAGATCGTGATATCAACACGCTTGAACGCATTGATGTACGTACATCACAATTACTTACACCACTATTTGAATATTCTGGTGCTTGTGCTGGTTGTGGTGAAACACCATACATTAAATTGTTAACGCAACTTTATGGCGACCATTTAGCGATTGCTAATGCCACTGGGTGTTCATCCATTTATGGCGGTAATCTTCCATCATCACCTTACACTACTGATAATGCTGGTCGTGGGCCCGCTTGGGCAAATTCGCTATTTGAAGATAATGCTGAGTTTGCATTAGGTTATCGCATTACTTATGATCAACATAAAAAACGAGCATTGCGTTTGCTTGATTATGTTGCAGGCGACATTTCACCTGAAATTGTTATCGCTTTAAAATCATCAGAAACATCAATTGCTGAAAAACGCCAACAAGTCGCCTTGTTACGTGAACAGCTTGCCCATTTAGGTTCTGCGCAAGCACAAGAATTGATTGAAGATGCCAATTATTTGATTGATAAATCAGTTTGGGCCATTGGTGGCGATGGCTGGGCTTACGATATTGGTTTTGGTGGGCTTGATCATGTGATGAGCTTAACGGATAACGTCAATATATTAGTATTAGATACTCAGTGTTATTCTAATACTGGTGGCCAACAGTCAAAAGCTACCCCTATGGGCGCTGTATCAAAATTTGCTGATTTAGGTAAGCATAAAGCCCGTAAAGATCTTGGTGTTAATATAATGATGTATGGTCATGTCTATGTCGCACAAATTGCGTTAGGCTCGCAACTTAATCAAACACTTAAAGCTTTGCAAGAAGCCGAAGCCTATAATGGACCATCGCTAGTTATTGCTTATAGCCCGTGTGAAGAGCATGGTTATGATCTTGCTAAATCACACGAACAAATGAAAGATTTAGTTAAGTCAGGATTCTGGCCGCTGTATCGTTACGATCCACGTCGCATGGCTGAAGGCAAGCCAGGTTTATTACTTGACTCAAAAGCACCGAATAGCGATTTATTATCTGGGATATTATTGAAAGAACAGCGTTTCCGTCGTTTAGAAACACTTGAACCAACAATTGCTAATACCTTACATGAACGTTCAACTAAAATGGTGAATTCTAAATATAAATTCTTACAGATGCTGGCAACCTATTCAGACATAGAAACACCCGCAGAGAGTTAAGCGTTATTATCCACGAATAGTTGGTAACATATCCCTCAAAGAACCGTTGATGATAACGGTTCTTTCCCTCGCTCTTTTTTGCGCAATAAAGCGCCAGATTAGTGCACGCTTAAATCATCATGATGCACATAATGTAGATGTTAAACAAGAATAATCATTATTTTATTATTTTTATCTCACAAAGTGCTTCCTTTCTCGTGCTTGTTATAAACTTGGTATTATTTTTGCATAATTCATTATTGACCACATAAAAAACAATTAAAAATGAGGTGAATCATGGTGTCTAACTTACATATCAGTAGAAGAAAACTATTAACATTTTCAAGTGCAGCAATTGCAGGATTATCCGTTAATCAGCTATTATCTAAAGCGTATGCTCAACAAGCACAAAATTCGATTTCATTCTCACTACCGATGCTTGATAAAGCAGTAGTGCCAGATGCAACTAGCCCTGTTCGGCTCAATTTTAACGAAAATGCGCTGGGCATGTCATCATCAGCCAAACAAGCAGCCATTGATGCCGTTTGGAAAGCAAATAGATATGCAAAAGCTGAAATGCCACTTTTAAATAAAGCATTAGCTCAATACCATCAAGTAAGTGATACACAAATTCTTTTGACAGCAGGTTCATCAGAAGGGATCCGTAGCACTATTTCTGCTTTTGTAAAACCTGATGCTCAATTAGTGATACCCGAACTCACCTATAGTGATGGTGAACATTTTGCCAAAATATTTCATTTAAAAATCACTAAAGTGCCATGTTTAACCGATTGGAAAATTGATATAAATGGTTTAAGAAAAGCGGTTGAAAATTATCAAGGATTTTCTATTGTTTATTTAGTTAATCCCAATAATCCTACTTCTACTGTATTTGGCATAAATGAAATTGAATCATGGATAAAAAGTAAACCTAAAAACACCATTTTTATTTTCGATGAAGCTTATGCCGAGTTTGTCAATGATCCAGCTTTTGAATCAGCAGACAAATTTATTACCCAAGGGTATGAAAATATTATACTACTTAAAACATTTTCTAAAATTCATGCAATGGCTGGATTACGAGTAGGTTACATTGTCAGTACAGAAGAAAACACTAAAAACATAGCCCAGTATGTAGCAGGCGAAAAGCTTAATTATTGTGGAGTTTGTGCGGCATTGTCATCACTAAAAGATACTCAATATTTGGCTTATTGTAAAAAAGTAATTGATGTATCACGTGAAATCATGGAAAAAGTATTGTCCGAGCTTGGATTTCATTATCTTAAATCAGAAACCAATTTTATATTTCATAAAACCCCTATTGCATTAAATGATTATCGGGAATTAATGAAACAAAAATTTATATTAGTTGGCCGAGATTTTTTCCCTGCCACTGATTGGTGTCGTATATCACTTGGCACTCCAGAAGAAATGCTTTATGTAGCAAAAGTAATGCGTGAATTAAGACAAAAATCAATGATTTAATTATAGAGGAAAAGAATAAAATAACATTAAAGCACTCTAAATAGATTGAATTTAGAGTGCTTTAATTTCATATAGATTTAGCTTTTGCTAGTTATTAAACGGCGTGCCATCCAATAATGCTTCTTCCAGTAACTATCATTCAAGTTTGAATAAATCACACCTTTTGATGTTGAAGCATGTAAAAATTTACCATTAGCATAATAAATCCCAACATGTAAACCACTGCGGCTACGGCCTGTCTTAAAGAATACCAAATCACCTGCTTTAGGCTTATTAACTTTAACACCTAATCGAGCTTGCTCAGCAGCACTTCTTGGTAAGTTTTTTGACAGTTTGTTTTTGAAAAAATTCATTACCAATGCAGAACAATCACTACCTGCTAACGTGGTGCCTCCATAACGATAGGGTGTATTTTGCCATTTTTTATAATGGGAGTCTATTTTAGCTAACATAATCGAATCAGATTTAGTTTTCTTGCCTGAAACCTGAGGTTGGCTAGAACTACAGCCAAATAGCATAAAAATAGACAAAACAAATGTAATTATTAAAAAACATTTCTGCGTGCTAATGCAACTGCTCAGCAACGTTCCTAATAGTCGATTGCCATTTTTTATCATTTCTTTTTGTTCCTTTATTTAAAGTCGACCAATGCGAATAACGTCTAGCTACCTTTAAACTTTTAGGCAACACACCTTTTTCCCATTCTTGCTTGTCTAATTTTGATAACTTAATAGGAGATGTGTTCGCATGGCTTCGATAATTTAAACTTTCTTTAAGATTCATAAGCCTTAAAGAAAAAAAACAAATAATCACATCATCAATACTTAATTTTCTATACCCAGAAAGCTGATATCGCATTCTAGAGCCATAATGTTTAGCTGTTTGCATTAAACTACCAACAGCGCCTCCAATTAAAGCTGCTGAGCCAAGTGTAATTCCGCCTGTAGCTAAATCGATGCTTGCCCCAATAGTTGCACCTGACACAAAACCTTTTGTCAGATGTTTGCTCATCGTTTTTAGCGCATCTATATTAAATAGATCGGCATTATAACGACCTTTTATTAAAGGTAAATGCTCTTCACTCTCTAGTACAGAATTGAATTGATAAAGTTTTAACAATTCGTTTATTGCTAATTGTTCCCGTTTTCTTACTTGATTTTGCATATCTACAATAGCTTGTTTGTCATCTGATTTTACCATTTTATAAAAAGCAGTGACATCAACTAATGCTTCTGCGATAATCAAATTAGCACTGTGATTGCGAGATTCGCGCATTTGCACAATGTGATCTAGCCATTGTTCTAAAATAACCTTTGCAGGTTCAATTAATAAAGCTAGGCTTTTGTACAGCCGCTCCTCACCGTCTATGGGGGACACTATAGCATCAAACTTTATGATAGCATGAATCCCCACACGTGAAAGCAATTTTTTCCATTCATTTTCATTTTTTTCCTCATGGGCAGTAAAATTTAGTACGGCTAACAATGGTTTATCACCGTTTGCTAAAATAGCCAATTCATCATGATATTTAGCAAGAATAGGTTCTCGCACATCAATAACATATATAGCTGCATCACTTTTTAATAACTGCCTAATGACCTTGGCTTCTTGATCAAAAGAATTTTCTGCTTCAGGACTTTGTAAAAAATTTGTTAATTTATCAACGCCATCAAGCCTACTATTTGCTGGCGTTATTTGATTAATGTAATCATATAATGCCAAGCTGTCTTCTAATCCAGGCGTATCATAGAAAATGATTGACTTTTGCTTATCTAAAGACACTTTAATAGACTCAACATGTCGAGTTGTTCCAGGTTTATCAGAAACATCACCAAAGCGACTATTCCGAGTTAAAGTTCGTAATAACGAAGTTTTACCTACATTTGAATGCCCTACCACAGCTAATTTTAATGTTGTTAACATGTTAAAATTCCTCGTTTAACCATGTTGGTGTAGCTGATTGTAGTGATAAATCCTGCCAATTATTAAGTTGCTTACCTTGATTAATAAACCAAATTCGGTTTTGTTGTGATTTATTCATCAATTGATCAATTAAATTTAACATTCCCCTATCAGGAGCCCTATCAGTATCAATAGCAATTAATAATTTTTTAGCTGGCGATAATTGTAAATAATCTAAAATGTTACGGCGTTGCTCGCGTGTATTTAAAAAACCTAAAAAAGTAACTGAATCTGGTGGAGACCAATCTTCCTGTATGTCAATGGCGACCAAAAAAGCGCCTTGCCCATCTTCTATAAAGTGGTTGGTTAAGTGAGATACCTTATCTTTTCCTTTACTATCCGCATCTTCAACATTAACTAACAATGGTTGTAAGTCATTAGCTAATAATTGGTAACAGGCAGTTTGAGTATTTAATTTAATTTGCCGACAACTTATTACCCAGTTAAGCCCACAAATCACCATACAGAGCAATCGAATGATTAGTCCATAAACACAAAAAACCCCAAGTAGCCAAATTGCCCATGCTGAACGTGCGTCACTGGTATTTAATGCTTGTTCACTGAGTCTTATAATATCATTGTTTGGAATGGTAAAACCGATTAAAGAAGGCAACCAACCTAAATAATGAGTTAAATTAATAATAGCATCCGAACTCAGTAATGTTGTTTTCCATTCAAATCGATAATGTTGAGTTGAAAATAAAACAACTAATACTAATAGCGCACTACTTAATATAAGGGTCCAAAAAAGATTGAGAACAAAACCAATTAACCAACGGATACGTACACCAAATAACTCAACAAAAGCGGGAATAAGCTGTTGTACTGTCTTTTTCTGAGAAAATTTTTTAGTCAGCCATAGCCAACAATAAACAAGTAAACTACCACCAAGATTTGAAAAAAAGAAAAAAGAAAGTAACCAAATTAATAAGGTAACTAAATGCATGCCTAATAAGCTAAAAATAGCCCAATACAAATTAACCGGATCTTGGCTTAAAGCGCCAAAAGCCAAGGTTGCCCCAAATATAGTGGATAAAAAAAGTAATATAATAAAAGAAAGTTTTGCTGCACGTAATAATGTTTTTTGCGCTGAAAGCAAACCATTTTCTTTAGACAACATGACAGCACGCATCACAATACGATTAGTAAGTGATGTCTGCATCGCTCTTACTTGTCTATTAATATCTTGATCTGCAAACCGCCCAGATTCGTTTTCAATTAAATGAATAGTCTGAGTGATCCATAATGATTTTAGCTCTTCTCGCATTAAACTTAAGTTTCGTCATAGCATTTAGTAAAAAATAAAACAAACGCGACATAAGTCGCGTTTACAGGTAAAGTAGCTAACTTATTGGGTAATTTCACCTATTTTAGTTAGTAAAGTTTGAATGCGTTGTTGCCACATTTGTTGATCTTGTTTTAGTTTGTCGTTTTCGTCACGTAACGCTTTCATTTCATCAGAACTATCATTAATCAGCTGTTCCAACTCCTGATTGCCTTGTTTTAAAGTAGCAATCTCTTGTTGTAATGTAGTGATAGTATTAACAGTATGTTGGATTTTACTCTCTAATTGATTCAATATTTCTAATGACATATTTTTCCTCAAGCTCAAATTATTTGGTGTATAATGCTAATCATTATACCGAATTCATTCTAAAATCAACACTATTTTAAACTTTAAGTTGGAGAAAATTATGCGTAAACCACTTGTTATGGGAAATTGGAAGCTCAATGGCAGTACCGACATGGCTAAAAGCTTAGTCGCAGGGCTACGAAATGAGCTATCAAATAACACGGCTTGCAATATTGCAATTGCACCACCGGTAGTCTACCTTGATTTGGTAAAACATCAGTTAGATGGCTCTAATATTATTTTGGGAGCTCAAGATGTCGGCATTAATCTGTCTGGTGCTTATACAGGTGAAGTCTCTGTTGAAATGCTAAAAGATATCGGCGTTAGTCATATAATTATTGGGCATTCAGAACGTCGAACTTACCACAAAGAATCTGATGAATTTATTGCTAAAAAATTTGGTGTAATAAAAGAAGCTGGTTTAGTCCCTGTTTTATGTATTGGTGAAACAGAAGCAGAAAACGAAGCTGGACAAACACAAGCTGTTTGCGCTCGCCAAATTGATGCGGTAATTAAAGCGCTTGGAGTTCAAGCATTTAACGGCGCGGTTATTGCTTATGAACCCGTTTGGGCAATTGGAACTGGCAAATCAGCAACTCCAGCACAAGCACAAGCTGTTCATAAATTTATTCGTGACCATATAGCTAAACAAGATGCTAAAGTTGCTGAGCAAGTAATCATTCAATATGGTGGTTCTGTTAATGACAAAAATGCCGCTGAACTATTTACTCAACCAGATATTGATGGAGCATTAGTTGGTGGGGCATCACTAAAAGCAGATGCTTTTGCAGCAATTGTTAAAGCCGCTGAGCAAGCTAAAAAATAAACCTCATATATAAGAAAAATATATAAGAAAAGGCATTTATTGCGCCTTAGCTCATTGTTAATAGACCTCGATATAATTCGAGGTCTATTTATTGCCGCCTTTGTTTCTACTGAGGACTAAATTAATCACTTCTTATTTAAACTTCCTACCTGATTTTTAACTATAAGAAATCACTTAGTTGTTAATAACCTATACCAAATTAGTAGAAAAATACCCATTAAAAATTCATATTTAACAACAGTTTAAAGAAGGCAATAATGCTGGTCTGTATTAGATAATATGATCTTCCCAACAAATCACATCTTTTTCATAGACAATGCGATTTTTAACCGATATTTTCAGCTTATGCATAAGCTTCTTATTTCCTGTAATAAGTGGGTGCCAATCAGGTAGCATGCCTTTTTCAGAAAAATAACGATAAGTGCAAGTTACAGGTAACCATTCGATAGTAAGTAAATTTTCACGTGTTAACTTAATGCAATCAGGTTCATAATCAAAGCGATTATAATAATGTTTACACTGACAAGTATTAGAATCAAGCAAATTACAAGCTACATTGGTGTATAAGATTTCGTCCGTATCTTCATCCATAAGTTTATTCAGGCAACACTGACCACAACCATCACAAAGTTGTTCCCACTCTTCGTCGCTCATTTGCTCTAACGTTTTATATTCCCAAAATGGTTCAATCATACTTTAAAATCATCTTCTTTTAACATCTGCAAGAAAAAGCCATCTGTTTTTATTTTTTGTTCGATTTCATCTGAAGTGCCAACAACAAAACGTCGTTTGCCATCAAGTAATACTTTCATCACAAATACTGGTGTACCAAAAATCGAAAGTATCTTATCTGGAATGCTTGAAAAGTTATTTTCATGTTCCATATATAAATAACAGTTTTCTTTTTTGGTACTTCGATAAATATAACACCACATCATAAAATAAAACCTTATCAATAAATCTTTATTTAAGACTATTTTGCAAATAAACACCTGCACCCAATAACCCAGGATCCTCATGAGTTATTACATAAACGGGGATTTTTTTGACTAAATATGACATTCGGCCTTTATGCTCAAATGCCTCTCTAAATGGTGATGCTTTAAAAAACTCAATAAAACGCGGTACAATCCCTCCAGCAATATAAACCCCACCTTGTGTATTAAGTGTTAAAGCCAAATTACCACCAAACCGACCCATAAAGGTACAAAAATAAGTTAAAGTTTGCAAACAAAGTGGGCAACTATTTGATAAAGCTTTGTTGACAATAATGTCAGGTGTCACCTCTTCTATAGGTTTATTATTAATATGTAACAAAGCTTGATAAATATTAACAATACCACTGCCTGAAAGAAACCGTTCGGTCGAAACTCGCCCAAATTTTTTTCTTAGTTGAGCTAAAATACGATCCTCTTCATCACTAATCATCGGTAGCTCTGTATGCCCACCCTCACCAGATAAACTAACCCAGCGTTGGTTAACTTTGATTAAATGAGAAACACCAAGCCCTGTGCCAGCGCCATAAATTGCAATTGGATAATTTAAATCAGGCTCCCCCCCCTCAATTTTAACTAATTCATTTTTCGATAATTGAGGAATCGACATTGACACAGCGGTAAAATCATTAATTACTTCCAGTTTTGTAAGATTTAATGCTTGAATCAACTCAGAACGTGAAAATGACAAATCATTGTTTGTCAGATTGATCACATCCTCGCTATCAATTGGGCAAGCAATAGCAATACAAGCCATTTTAACAGTTACTGATTGGGATGCTAAATAATCTTTAATTAATGTTAATAAAACATCATTTTTTGAGATAAGAATTTTAGTGATTGCCGATAACTTATTAGTTGTTAAATCATACAGTGCAAATCGCGCATTGGTTCCACCAATATCAGTAACTAGTGCATATTGACTCATGTTGTTCCCTCCTGTGACAAATTAATTATACTAATTCAAATAACAGTATTTATATTTATCCGCTACACAAAGTGCAACAGGTAATATTATGAACTATTTATCACCATTTAACTAATTTACCTTAATGATATTACTTAGGCGAGGCTCCGCTAAGCTAAGTTAAGTTAGCTTAGCGGAGAAAAAGTCTTAAAGATTATTTAAAATAACCAAGAACTACAACCATTTTTTTAGTTTAAAATAAATATAAGGTGCAACCCCCGCTAACAACATTAATAGTAACGAAAATGGATAACCATATTCCCATTTTAATTCGGGCATAAATTCAAAGTTCATACCATAAGCAGAAGCAACCACAGTTGGCGGTAAAAATACAACCGACACCACCGAGAAAATCTTAATAATTCGGCTTTGTTCTATATTGATGAAGCTAGTCGCAGCTTGCATTAAAAAGTTTACTTTTTGAAATAACGATTCATTATGAGGAACAAGCGACTCAATATCTCGAATAACTTCACGTGCTTGTTCAAGCTGATCGGTCGGCATTTTGGCACGACGAACTAAATAGTTAACCGCACGTTGGCTATCCATTAAACATAAGCGTACTTTCCATGCAGTATCTTCAAGCTCTGCCAATGAGGTAATTGCTTCATCATAATGTTCTTGTGCAGAACGATCCATAATAATTGAGCTTAGCTCTTCTAATTCACTATAAATATTTTCGATTTGATCAGCTAATTGTTCCACTTTAACTTCAAATAAATCAAGCAATACTTCATAGGGATTACCATCAATCATAGTTTGATAACGTGAGCGCATTCGGTACAAACGAAATGCGGGAAGATCACGTTCTCGCAATGTAAATAGTCGCCCATTATGCACAGTAAATGCTACTGTTGAATTGCCTGCTCGATCTTCTGCATCAGCATAAAAAAAGAAAGAGTGAACATGTAATCCTTCATTATCCTCAAAAAAACGAGCTGACGCTTCAATATCATCTAATTCAATACTCGTTGCTAAGTTTTGTCCTAAATGTGTTAAAACAAAATCACGATCGGCCTCTTCTGGCTCTATTAAATCAATCCAAGTCGCATTATTTATATCGTCTTCATTAATTTTTACTAATTGTTTGTTTTTCAACCCAAACGCATTAATCATAAGGTCTCCAGTAAGGGGAATATGTTTAGAACAATACATCAACAAATGTCGGGTATTATACTCGTTATAGTAACAAATTCCTATGATTAGACTAATGTTTCTATATCTTTACAAAATGTGAACAAAATTCCATTAATAGAATTAAATTCGCTGATATTACTATAGTCTCATGCTACAATACATAGTTTAAAATACTTATGCAATTTTTAGGAGTTAATAATGGCCAATCGAGGAATAAATAAAGTCATTTTAGTTGGTAACCTAGGTCAAGACCCAGAAGTTCGTTACATGCCGAATGGTAACGCGGTTGCTAATCTTAGTTTAGCGACATCAGAATCCTGGAAAGATAAACAGACTGGCGAAACTCGTGAGCGCACTGAATGGCATCGAGTTGTTGTTTTTGGTAAATTAGCCGAAATTGCAGGTGAGTACATAAAAAAAGGCACTCAAGTGTATATTGAAGGTCAATTACAAACAAGAAAGTGGCAAGATCAATCAGGCAACGATCGTTATACGACAGAAGTTGTTATTAACCCAATAGGCGGTACATTACAAATTTTAGGTTCTCGCAATAACAACGAAGGAGCAAGTAACGGTTCATGGGGACAAAGTGCCAATAATTATTCATCTGCGCCAGAAGCACAATCTCGCCCAACAATGCAAGGTGCACCAACTTCAGCCCCTCAACCCACAGCTATGCCTGAGCCTCCAATGGATTTTGATGACGATATTCCATTTTAAATACTATACATAAAACACAAAGAAACCAAGAGATGCATTTAATATCAATGTGCATCTCTTTTTTTACATTTGTTTGGTCATGCTTTATGTAACAACTTCCTAAAATAGTGCAACAAAAAAGTAGAAAATTCTCTATGATAAAAGTAAAAGGGGATTTAATGATAAAAAATAACTGAACATCAAATCGTAACTATTTTAAAAGTAGCTAAACCTTTAAAAGTAGCTGAAACCGGTATGACCCTCGCAAAAAGATGGGTAAATGCCACCTCCATGATATAACTAACAATCATAAGAGGACACATTATGGTCAAAAAATTCAGCGTAGAGTTCAAATAACTATCAGTTGATTATGCTTTATCTAATGCGCATTTTTCATTGGCTAAAACCGCTAACTATTTAGGTATTGATAAATCAAAGATGGATAAATGGCTTAGGCAACTTAATCCTAACAAAACTAGTAAACGTGAACTAACTTGTGAGCAACAAAAAATGATTGCGCTAGAAAAAACACAAAGCACTAAAAATGGCCAATGAAATGCTAAAAAAGGCGCATGTGTACTTTATCAACCATCCAAGTCGGTGAATTACCAATATATGAAGCAACATTTGTTGCCATACCCATTACCGCTAGTCTGCCGTCAGTTAAAAGTTAGCGTATCAGGTTATTATGTTTGGCTAAAGCGTGAACCAAAATCAAATGAACTATTTGAGAATATCAAAGCACTTTATTGGCAACATAAAGCTCGTTTAGATGCACCAAGCTTAGTACATAATATCAGGGACAAGGGCTAGGATGTATCATAATGAAAGATTAGATTAGCTGAGCACGATAAAAATCATTCAGAAAAGCCATTGATTTTATTAAAGTTTTTATTTTATAACATAATAAAAAATAATAACATTAATCTTTTTGCTACAAGCCTATCATTATGATGTGCTGACTAATACATAAAGTATATTGATAAGTATTTAGTTTGTAACTCACTCAAAATAGGCTAACAAACGTTTATTGATACCTATTCAAGGCTGGCTTTTACCAAAGTCTATACTGAAAAAATAGTTTAATTGTAGCTGATAAAACGCTTCCTTTTTTTGATAGTGAACAGATACCACTATTACGCATACCAACCTAGGCACAGAATATAATGGACATAAAGGAAAGCCATGCTTATGAACTTTATCCTAACCAGCAGAGATTGAACACACCAAAACCAAAGCTTATAGCCCGCAGACGAATAGGATTTGTGAACGATTTCATAAGACAATAAACACCGAATATTACAATGTAATGTTCAGTCGTAATATTTATACTGAATTATGCATTTTTTACGCCTAAATCGTCTTGAGTTTCCATGTTTTTGGCTAGTTCAGTCACTAACTCTCTTGATTTTTTTCATCAATTTTTATTCACCTATTTTTTGTACATTAGAATAAGTTAAAAATAGGCAAATACACAAATTTATTTACAGTATCAAGCTTAAGGCATTCTGGCAATAGAAGTAATATGTTGATTAATCCTTATGCCATCCCATGTTCCTGAATGACCATTATTAATGGTTTTATTTGCAATGTTATAAATTTGAGTGTCTCCCCAACTAAAATAATTACCGTGATAAAAATTTTCAGAAACAAGGCAATTAGCTAAATCAATAAATTTATTAAATTCATGGTTATTGCCCGTTTTCATTTGATACCAATTATAATTATCGTAGTAAGTTACACATGGTATTATTTGCATTCCAGGAACATATTCAATTGGAGATGTTGGGTTAGTTGCACCATAGTCTCCATATATTAGGTTTATTCCTTGAAATGAACTTTTTAGGTTAAAATATAGAAGTAAGTCAAGGTTAGGTATTACATCCCAAACATCTCGATTAGGTGTTTCAGGGTGAGGTGTTGCTTCACCAACATCTCGGTTAGGTGTTTTTTGTGATGGAAATGATGTTGAGATTATTGAAACATCAATACCCTCATATTCAATTGAAAGCCTCTGTAAAATATAGTCCAATCTATTTTGAATTACATTGATATTTTCACCAACTATTGATCCTATATCGCATAATACTAGCATCTTCTTAACATCATATGATGCCGCTAATAATGCAAATAAGTTATTAATTGAGCTTTGTGACAAATCCGTTATTCTTAATGCAATTTTTTTGTATTGTCTATTTTCAAGTTTAAATAAAAATTGAAGATTATCTCTCGTTCTAGACGGTAATATACTGATAACTGGGATTAAATTGTTATTAACATTAGCAATTCTTTCATAAAATTCGTATTTATGTTGAAAAGCATTAGTATGATCTAATAAACCATTAACTTGATTATACTCATCATACATATCAGGAGTAATAAAAGAAGCGTCAATCATAAATGGATAATTACCCCAATTAGGGAGAAAATTATTGAATAAGTAATCCGACTTTAATTCTCCTCTTGTATTTATAAACGGCAGAATTTGATTTTTATCGCTGTCATACGTGTTAACTAATGCATTGATATCATTCATTCCTAATCTTAAATTTACTATATGAAACATTGTTTTCTCCTTACTTTCTAACTGGTTATATTATCTATTTTATTATATTCAAAAAACTCAAGCTGCTAGCCGTGTTTTCTTAATAGAATTGATTGGCTTAACATTACCTTGCCGTGTATGTAAAGTTGATCTAGCCCATCTTCATGTATTTTTCACGAGTCGTACAGTTTATTGTCGGATTTCACCCGAATAATATTTTTATATTACTTGTAATCGTTTGGCATATAAATTACGTATAGTAGCTCAAACTTAAACTAACGAACACTAATTATTCACCAGAATTTATTTTAACAAAATGTATGTCTAATGCACAAAATAAATTCTCCAGTTACTTTTCTTTAACTAACGCCTTTGTGTTTAGCCAAGTTTACCACGGTGTTTTGCCACAAAAATACTTGCCTAAATGCGCTCTTTCTTTATTATAAAATTTCAGCTTTTTTTTAATATCCTATTGAATTTTAGACAATTCATTATAAATCTTACATCAGAACATCACATCATAACATTCGGTTTTCATCGTTTTATAAAATTGTTCATCAATCTCATCTATCTGTTAGCTGTATACTTTGGTTTTGGTGTATTTTGCATCTTCGAAGTTAAAATAAAGTTTATAAATTAGTTTTTACGAATTATTTTCTGAAGCGCTAACACTCCGCTTTGCTTATAAACTTTTTTGAAGCGATAATAGCTATCCCCACTATACTACATCACTTTACAGGCCTGTCGCACATTTCCTAACTGTTTGATGCATTTCTGCCACGCCTTTTTTAATTATAAAATAACTCCGACTCCGATTGTTGATGAAGCACACATGCGCCTTTTTTAGAATTTCATTGGCCATTTTTAATTCTTTTTTTCCTTTTTAGTGCAATAATTTTTTGTTGCTCACTAGTTAGCTCAATTTTATTGGTTTTGTTAGGATTAAGTTGTCTACCCCCACTTATCCAGTGTTGATTTGCCTATTCCTAAATGGTTAGCGATTTCAGCTAATGAAAAGTGAACATTAGATAAAGCATAATCCACTGCTGGTTGTTTGAATCCTGCACTGAATTTTTTGACCATAATGTGTTCTCCTATGATTGTTAGTTATATCATAGAGGTAACATTTTCCCATTTTTTTGCGAGGATCACTTTCTCATTTTGCTACCTCTTATTTATATAAATTGTTTTTCTAAAGCATTTCAACCTGCGATTACGCCCTAAAAACCAGTCAGAAAAGACATTGATTTTATTTAATTTTATTTCAATGCCTTATAAAAACCAATACTGCTTTATCCTATTTTTTAGTTATTTTTAAATAACTTTATTTCGAGCATTTTTTATATATTTCAATTATACTTAGCTACAGTTTTTGTTAGATACCAAGCAAATTTATGTTAGAACTTTTACAAACTGTCGGTTTTGGTTTAATTTTATTTATTCCATTAACTAACCCATTAACCACTGTGGTACTGTTGTTAGGTTTATCGGGCGATATGACCAATGAGGAGCGCAATTACCAATCGAAACTCACGTGTATTTATGTGTTTATGATTATGGTGGTATCGTTTTATTGTGGGCAACTGGTCATGAATACATTTGGTATATCAATTCCAGGATTACGCATTGCAGGCGGTATGATTGTTGGCGTTATTGGCTTTAGAATGTTATTTCCTCAGCAGCCTGCGCATAAAACGCTGGAAGCCGATGCCAAAAAGAAAGAAGTGTCAAATAATATTGCTTTTGTTCCGCTCGCCATGCCAAGTACCGCAGGACCAGGAACCATTGCCATGATAATCAGTATGTCATCAACAGTAAAAAGCGGTGGTTATGATGTTGCAACTTGGGTTATTTACTCTGCTTCAATATTAGTACCTTTACTGCTATGTATTATTCTTTGGTTCTGTATGCGCAGCGCAGGTAACATCATGCGTTTTATGGGGAAAAGTGGCATTGAAGCCACGACAAGAATCTTAGGATTTTTATTGGTTTGCGTTGGAACGCAATTTATTATCAATGGTGTTAAAGAATTAATATTAAACTTTCCTAATATCTAATATTAAAGCTCATGTTACAAAACTAAAATGTGGGTATGTTTTTAATTAGCTCAACCCGCATTAAATAATCATAAAGCGGAACTAATTGCTTAAATCCTTTAACCAATTTTTGTGGTAAATCAGCATTTAATATATCCTCAATATGATTGCTTGTCACCATAACAGCAAGATTTTTACGGTTGTACCATGTCGCTATTTGGGCATCTTGTTCTTTGATTAACGGTCGTTTATAGCTCTCACCTACAAGCTCAAATGGTCTTTTAATACAACGTGTCATCGATAAAAACTTTTTAGTATCATTAAGAATTTCTTCTCGAAAAATATCCATCGTTTTTTTGGATGAACAGTAATAGCCAAGTCCATATTGATAACTACTTGGGCTGATTTCAAAAAAATAGGCTGGTGCTTCTTTCCAACCTTGATTAGGTCGTTTAAAGGTTAACCATAAGTGGCTACGATAAAGTGATTTGTCATTTGAAAAACGTGTATCTCGATGAATGCGTGAAATGGTTTTACCTATAGAGGGTTTAGTTTCAAACCATTCATCAATTTTGAGCATTTCGGGGGTTAACTGTTCCACCAATAGCCTAAACGGTCTAATTAAATCGTTATCATAAATCGCACGATGTTCTTCAAACCATGATTTGCTATTGTTGATCCAAGCATCTTGTAAAAAATTAAGTCCAGCTGGTGTAAATCCCGTAAAGTTTGCCATTGCTTATTCCTTAAATAACGTTCTTACTTTTTCTAAATCTTCTAGCGTATCAACGCCAATTGCAGGAGGCTGTTTTGCCACAGCAACATGAATTTTTTCGCCATACCAAAGCACTCTAAGTTGTTCTAACATCTCAATTTGTTCAAGTGAAGTTGGCATCCAATTAATATACTGGCGAATAAAACCTGCACGATAAGCATAAATACCAATATGACGAAGGTAAAAGTCACCAATACTGGATTGTTTTAATAGATCAGTCGATTTAGCAAAACGATCACGTTCCCAAGGAATTGTAGCACGTGAAAAATAGAGTGCATAACCATCTTTATCGGTCACAACTTTAACAGCACCAGTATTAAACGCTTCCTCAACAGAATGGATCGGCACGGCTAACGTAGCCATTCCTGTTTTATATTGCACTAAATTCTCAGCCACTTGATCAATAACAATAGGCGGGATTAAAGGTTCATCGCCTTGCACATTGACAATAATTTCATCATCAGCAAACTGATAGCTATTTATCACCTCGGCCAACCGTTCAGTACCAGAGTTATGTTTATCGCTAGTAAGTATGACCTCACCACCATACGCCTTGACCACATCAAAGACTTGCTGGTGATCGGTTGCAATAATGACACGATTGGCTGATGATTTTTTTGCTTGTTCCATTACTCGTACAATCATAGGTTTACCATGAATATCCGCTAGTGGTTTAGCTGGTAGGCGGCTTGATGCGTATCTAGCGGGAATAATAACCGAAAAATTCATAATTAATACCTTATTTTTTATTCTTGGTTAGGCTGTGGTCGGTTAAGCGGTTTGGCTTCACATTCAAGCAATACGGGAATGCTATCTTTGATTGAATAGATTAAATTATCAGCATAGCAGATTAACTGTTGATTATGGGCATCATATTGCAACTGACCATGGCATTTAGGACAAGCAAGTGCATTTAAAAGGGTTTCTTTCATATTTTATTCTCTTTGGGATTCTATCTTCGTTAATAGCAAACAGATTTGCTCAATAGCTGGCGCTGGTATCTGTGCATCAATAGGTAAGTACCACCAATTTTGTTGGGCAAACTGCCTGCATTTAACTGCATCTTTTTCTGTCATTAAAAGGGTTTGCTGACAACTTGCCACATCATTTAATAACGACAAAGTAAATTTTTGATGATCAGCAAAAGAAACGGTTTTAGTCACATTAGCTTGCATTTTTTCCAACATATCAAAAAAGCGTTTCGGATGGCTAATACCCGCAATAGCACAAATATTTTGCAAGGATGATAATAGCTTTTTTTCTTGAGTAAGCAAGTTCACAGCATATAATGGCGCTAATTGCATTGTATAGGTTTTATGGGCATATTTCGTTGCTAAATTATTTATGCTATCACCATTTATGATAATTAAATCAACTGATTTTAAACGGCCTTCTCGCTCTCTCATTGGTCCTGCTGGCATCCACCATCCATTACCAAATAAGCGCTTTCCATCAACCACGACGACTTCAATATCGCGCTCTAATGCATAATGTTGCAATCCATCATCTGTTAAAATAACATCTAATTGGTACAGGTTTAATAATGCTTGAACAGCTTGCGAACGATGTGGAGCCACCGCGACAGGCACATTAGTGCGTTGATAAATAAGTACAGGTTCGTCACCCGCTTGCGTCGTTGTGGTGGTATCATTCAATATAAGCGGATAGTTATCAGACTTACCACCATAACCCCGTGAAACAACGCCAACTTGTAATCCTTTTTGTTTTAGTGCTTCAATTAAACCAACAACCAGTGGTGTTTTACCATTGCCACCCACGGATAAATTGCCAACAACGATAATCGGGACTGGAGAGTGCCAAGACTTAAGCACGCCAACTCGATATAAAAAGCGACGAATAAATGCAATCAAACCATATAACAAGGCAAATGGTATGAATAACCAAAATAAACGATTTTTACCATACCATAGTTTTTCAATCATAACTTTAACATCACTCAATTACATTTAGTAAAATTGTTTTATATCTTAATATCGATATAACAATTATTAAAACGGCTATCTATAGCGAAAGATAACCTATTTTACTCATAAATTGGTAAACTACCAAACCAATCATGATACCAACGAGGAGTAATTTCTTTTCGCATGGTTTTTAAGCTCCATTTTTGTTTATCAAAAAACAGGCTTATTTGCCCAGTCCTTGCGGTAATATAATGATTTAGCTTTAGATCTTGATATTTTTTCATTACTTTATGAGATGGCAGTTTCCAAGGATTATAACGGGACGTTGATACCAACGAGACTACGGGTTTAACATGATTTAAAAATGCATAGCTTGATGAAGTGCTACTACCATGATGTGGAATTTGCAAGATGGTAGATGCCAACTGGTTTCGATATGTTGTGACTAATTGATACTCCTGATTTCGTTCTAAATCTCCAGTTAATAATACAGAAAATCGCCCATCAGTAACTTGTACCACACAGGAATCGTCATTTTGTGCATAACCAACCAATTTTTTCGGCCACAGCACATTAAACGTCAAATCATGCCAAATAATACGATTACCCGCTAAGCATGGATAAGTATTATTGTAATCAGAAGATGAGCTCATCAACCATGCCTTTGGATAAACGCGTTGAAGCATAGTCAAACCGCCTGCATGATCATTATGTTGATGACTGATGATAATGCCTTCCACGTTCAAATTATGCCACTGTAGAAAAGGAATAATGACCCTTTCCATAGCCGAACCTTTATCCCATTTTGCACCTGTATCGTATAAAATTGCTGATTTGCCATTATGAATAACCATAGCCAATCCATGCCCAACATCTAACATATCTAGCCGCCAACGATAGTTCTGATCTTTAAAAAATGGCAACAGTAACATCAGCAAAATTACCAGCAAAGTCATGCTAAATCGGCGCCAAACACTGGTGCGTATTATAACTATAATTATCCAGCTGAAAAAACTTAATAAATAAAAGTCGGAAGGAATTTTAATCCATAACCAATTAAGCCAATCTAAACTTAAAAACAACCATTCCAAAGACTTATCAGCAATAAACCAAAACCATAATGCAATATAAAAACAGTCAACTGCACTACATATTAACGCAATTAAAATAATTGGAAATGTAAATAGTGAAATAATGGGAATCGCAATTAAATTAGTTAAGATCGAGACGGCACTCACTCCTTGAAAAACAAAAAATTGAATAGGTAGCAATAATAAGGTTAACCCAAACTGCAAATGCAATAGCCTTATTACATACCAACGTTTTTTATACTTCATTATTTTAGGGAGTGGTAACCAGTCAAACCAAAAAATCAAGCTTATTACCGCATAGCAAGATAACCAAAAACTTTCAGATAAAATCATTAACGGATCAAATAACAATAATAACGCAATAATTCGATTGACTTTTTGCCATGCACTTATTTGTTTTTTTTTATAACGCAAATAAATCCAGATAGATAAAGCAAATATGGCGCGCAAAGCTGGCGGATTTAAGCCTGTTAACCATGCATAAAAAAATGCACATAACCAGCCTGCTATAATCGGAACGAAAAAATGCATAAAACGCTTTGGAATAAAAAACAAGCAAACTTTGATAAAAAAACAACTCATCCCAAAAACTATTAAGATATGCATACCCGATATTGCCATTAAATGGGCAATACCAGTTTGCATCATCACTGTACGATGTGAATTATCTAATTGGGAACGATCGCCAAAAGCAAGAGCAAGTAAAATGCCTTTATAACGAAACAAATTGATATAGGGTAATGCCGAATCAGTAATTGCTTGCTTTACATTAGATTCATCTACCAATAATTCTGCATCAACTAATTTAGCTGATAATAAACTTCGATTGACAATAGAAAAACGTTGGCTATCAAATCCTCCCTCATTTAAATAACCATGTGCTACTTTAACTTTTAATGTTAATTGCCAAATTTGGCCAGATTTAGGAAGTGCTAACTTATCCCAATAAACCGTGATTGGAATATTATTAGGAAGCATATGGTCTGAAACAGAAAAAATAGAAAACGACAAATGATAAGGCTCATTTGTTGTTATTTGGCGTGTATTGATACTTACTGCTTTGGCTTTAACAACTAATATTTTGTCAATATAAGGCGTGATATTGGTTAAGTATTGTTTAGAATAAGCAATAGACCATAAAAAACCTAAACAAAATATAATAAAAATAGATAAAAGCCAACGAAATTTATCTGGGGTCACTAACAACAAAATAACTAAGATAATAGCAATAAAATACCACTGAAAATCAGAGAATAAATGTGGTAAAAATAGTAATGGTAGGCAACCTAATGAAAACATAATAGCCATTAAATCAAGGGAACAACATTGTCTCATTAGTGCCTACTATTGTTAGTCTAAACTAACAACTAGCCTATCACTTACTATCATAAAAAAAATAAATGGTTTTGAAATTTTTGAGAAGTCTTCCAATTTGATCATTAAACCAGATACAATTTACTAAAATTGTTAATGGTCTTTCAAATTTTAAAAATTATAAAAAATTCATAATGATGAAGAGCAAAATATGAGAAGATCTTAGCTAATCAATAGGAGTAAATGAGTTTACTAAACTGATGAGTGTTATTAAATAACAGTAATGGCATTATTTAAAATAAAAAAGCCATTGATTTTACTCAAAGGCTTTTAGTTAAAAATAGAAACCAGATATTATGCTTTTGCAGCGTTGTTTACTCTTTCACGTAACTCTTTACCTGGTTTGAAATGAGGAATGTACTTATGTTTGACTTCAACATTACCACCAGTTCTTGGATTTCTAGCTTTGCGTGGAGCTCGATAATTTAAACTAAAACTACCAAAGCCTCGAATTTCTACACGATCGTTACCTTCCATGGCTAAAGCGATCTGCTCGATGATATCTCTAACCGAATCATCAACTAGTTGCACAGGAAGGTGAGTCCGCCAGTTTACAATTCGTTCTACTAAATCTGATCTGTTCATGATCACTCCTAATTTTTTATGTGGCATGGAATTTATCCATTCTATACCACAAAAGAAAAAGAGGGCAAGCCCTCTTTACTCTTTACATAAACATTTTTTACTCAGTTTTTGACGCAGCTTTGAATGCTTCAGCCATTGCATTAGTAAATGATGCATCTTCTTGAGTTGAAGAATTATTTACAGCCGCAAGTGCTTCTTTTTCGTCAGCTTCATCTTTTGCACGCACTGATAACGAAATTGCACGAGTTTTACGATCGATATTGATAATTTTAGCTTCAACTTCATCACCAACTTTTAATGCAGTTGTTGCATCTTCAATACGCTCACGAGCAATATCTTGTGCTTTTAAATAACCTTCAATACCATCTGCAATTTCAACGGTTGCGCCTTTAGCATCAACTGCAGTCACATTTCCTTTAACAATTGCACCTTTTTTGAAGTTAGAAGCAAAACTGCTAAATGGATCGTCTTCTAGTTGCTTAATACCTAAAGAGATACGCTCACGTTCTGCATCAACTTGTAGTACAACAGCTTCGATATCATCGCCTTTCTTATAAGCTTTAACGGCTTCTTCGCCTGGCATATTCCAAGAAATATCAGAAAGATGAACTAAACCATCAATACCACCTTCTAAGCCGATGAAGATACCAAAATCAGTGATTGATTTGATCTTACCACTAACTTTATCGCCTTTGCTATGCGAATCAGCAAATTGTAACCATGGGTTTGGTTTACATTGTTTAAGGCCAAGAGAAATACGACGACGTTCTTCATCAATTTCAAGTACCACAACTTCAACTTCATCACCAAGGCTAACAACTTTAGAAGGATGAATGTTTTTGTTTGTCCAATCCATTTCAGAAACGTGTACTAAACCTTCAACGCCAGTTTCAATTTCAACAAAGCAACCATAATCAGTTAAGTTGGTTACTTTACCTGTTACTTTAGTACCTTCTGGGTAACGTTTAGCGATTGAAACCCATGGATCTTCGCCTAATTGTTTTAAGCCAAGAGAAACACGTGAGCGGTCTTTATCAAATTTAAGTACTTTAACAAGTAATTCTTGTCCTACTTCAACCACTTCACTTGGGTGTTTAACACGTTTCCAAGCCATATCAGTGATATGAAGTAAACCGTCAACTCCACCAAGATCAACAAATGCACCGTAATCAGTAAGATTTTTGATAATACCTTTAACTTCTGAACCTTCTTGTAGATTTTCAAGAAGTTGTTCTCTTTCTGCGCTATTTTCAGATTCAATAACCGCACGACGTGATACAACAACGTTGTTGCGTTTTTGATCTAACTTAATAACTTTTAATTCAATTTCTCTGTTTTCGATATGAGAAGTATCGCGTAATGGACGAACATCAACAAGTGAACCAGGAAGGAACGCACGTACGCCATTAAGATCAACCGTAAAGCCACCTTTAACTTTACCATTGATAACACCTAAAACTGTTGCAGCATCTTCAACTGCTTTTTCTAATACTAACCACGCTTCATGGCGTTTAGCTTTTTCACGAGATAAGATGGTTTCACCAAAGCCATCTTCAATTGAGTCAAGTACAACGTCAACAACGTCGCCAACTTGAACTTCTAATTCGCCTTGGGCATTTTTAAACTGCTCTACTGGGATTGCTGATTCAGATTTTAATCCAGCATCAACTAAAACAACATCTTTGTCGATTGCAACGACAGTACCACGGATCATATTACCAGAACGAGTGTCTAGCTGATTTAAAGACTCTTCAAAGAGTTGAGCAAAAGATTCAGTCATATTTATATACTTAAATTAATATTAACGTCCACATTACATCATGTCTTGTGGGGTTGTTTACGATACTCCACTCATCCATATAATGGAGCTTAGTTCACGCCGTAAGCTAGCTTACAACGCAAGTTTTTCGTTTATATACGTAATAGATTGATTAAAAACATCTTGAATAGACAGCGATGTGGTATCAATTATTAGCGCATCAACAGCAGGCTTTAACGGTGCAATGGCTCGATTACGATCGCGTTCATCACGCGCAGTTATTTCCTGCAAAATGTTGGCAAATTTAGCATGATTCTGCTTATCTTGCAACTGTTTCATCCTTCTTTCTGCACGAGACTGGGCGCTTGCATCAAGGAAGATTTTGACTGGCGCATCAGCAAAAACAACCGTACCCATATCTCGACCATCAGCAATCAATCCTGGAGCCTGTCTAAAATCACGCTGGCGTTGTAATAACGCAACTCTAACTTGATTAAGCGAAGCCACTTTTGATGCTGCCCCGCCTGTTTGCTCTGTGCGAATATTTTTAGACACATCAATCCCATTTAATCGCACTTTAACTTCAATATCACTTGTGTCAAAAGATAAAGGTAAATTTAATGCTAAGTTAGCTAACTGATTCTCATCATCTAGTGCAATATTTTTTTCCAACGCCGATAATGCCAGTACACGATAAATTGCCCCCGAGTCCAAAAGGTGCCAATTAAAATGATTCGCTAACGCTTGGCAAAGTGTACCCTTTCCTACTCCACTGGGTCCATCAACGGCTATAACTGGGATAGTGTTATTCATACTATTATTCACTTAATCTTTTAAATTGTTCAAAGTAATCTGGAAATGTTTTCATGGTGCATTTAGGATCCAAAATTGTCACAGGTGTATCGGATAGCGAAACAAGTGAAAAACACATGGCAATACGGTGATCATTATAAGTTTCAATTTCAGCGTGGGCTAATTTTGCCGGTGGCTCAATAGTAATATAATCTCGACCCTCTTCAACCATTGCTCCGACCTTACGTAATTCTGTTGCCATAGCGTATAAACGATCAGTTTCTTTAACTCGCCAATTATAAATATTACGAATAGTGGTTTTCCCTTTAGCGAATAAAGCGGTGGTTGCAATCGTCATTGCCGCATCAGGAATATGATTCATATCCATATCAATACCATTTAATTGACCATGCGAACATTCTATATAATCATCAGCCCAAGTCACTTTAGCACCCATTTTTTCTAAAACATGAGCGAATTGTGTATCTCCTTGTAAACTTTCTTTACCTATCCCTGTTACTCTTACAGTACCACCTTTAATGGCGGCTGCGGCTAGAAAATAAGATGCAGAAGAAGCGTCGCCTTCAACCAAGTAATTTTTCGGGGATTGGTAACTTTGATTCGCTTTAATCATGAAAGTTTGGTAGTTTTGATTAACAACTGTAACACCAAATATCGTCATCATTTTTAAAGTAATATCGATATAAGGTTTAGATACCAAATCACCAATAATAGTTATCTCGGTATCTTGTTCAGCTAATGGTGCAGCCATTAATAGTGCTGTTAGAAATTGGCTTGATACAGAACCATCAACTTGAATTTTCCCTCCGATGAAACCACCATGAATATGTAACGGAGGATAACCATCATTTTCAAGATAATCAATTTTAGCCCCTCCTTGACGCAATGCATCCACTAAATGGCCAATTGGGCGCTCTTTCATACGTGGCTCGCCAGTTAATACAATGTTATTGTGGCCAAGGCATAGCGCAGCTGCTAAAGGACGCATTGCTGTGCCTGCATTACCTAAAAATAGTTCTAATGCATGTGAAGAGCATAGTTTGCCACCTGCACCTTTAATATCACAAATAGTACGATCATGGGATAATTGATATTTCACACCGAGAGCCGTCAATGCATCAAGCATGTAACGAACATCGTCACTATCGAGTAAATTTGTTAAGCGAGTATCGCCTTGGCTCAAAGCGGATAGTAATAGTGCTCGATTAGAAACACTTTTTGATCCTGGCAAGTTAATGGTGCCATTAAATCTTTTTATGGGTTGTAATGTTAAGGATAACATAATGACTCTCTTTAATATTCTTTAAAATTTATCTAACGTTGCTTTTAGCAAATCAATGGCTTGTTGCTCTTTAGCGCTATTTTGCCATAGTTTATCAAATAATGAACGATAACGTTTAATTGCGTCAGGCGATGAGGTAATCGATGCAATGCCCGTTGTTACATTTGGTAACTCACCTAATCGAAATGGGCTAATTGCTAGCGAAATTGGAGTCTCGCTTTGATAAAAAATTTGGAAAGCAATCGATGGAATTGCTTGTTGCGTAATTGCAATAGTTGGCACATAAGATTGTTGTTCTAATAGTTCAATTAAATGGTAAATCTCTTTGCGTGCCAACAACATTCTTTCAGATTTTTTACCCGGCGAAATGGTTAAATCGCCGACTAAGCCAAGGTGCAAAAACCGCTCTATATTCCGCAAACTAATCAAATTAATTACTTTAGGAACTGATTGGTAAAACTGTGTTTTACGATATTTTAAAATTGACAAAATGACTGCGTATTTTTTCAGCTCAGCCGATTCACTTGATTCTTCAAGCATCATGGCTAAATGAGATAGATAGTTTGGAGAAGTTAATAAAAAAGAAAATGGATCAAAATGGGAATAGATGTGGGTTGATTGCTCTTCTAGCTGACGCATTCGCTCAAAAAAGCCTTCACCACTAGAGTAATATTCAGTATCTATACCAAGTAAACTAGCTAAAGAAGTATCCAACAATAGGGCTAAACGAGCTAATGTCTCAATTTTAACGATTTCGCCTTTTTCTAAACGATAAACCGCTGCTCTTGATATTTTCAGGCTTTGAGCTACATCTTCAGCTTTAAGCGAAGCAGCGATGCGATAAGCACGTAACCGCTGTCCTATAGCCAAATAATCGACTGTTCCATTCACCATAATTAACTCAAATTATTCGAATTTTGGCAGTGTATCATAAGGTAGTTACATTGCCAATTTTCTATAAAAATATTTCAGGTAATATATACATTTCAGTATATTATTTTAATAAAATATCTTGTAGTGCTGATGCATTTTCAATTTCAGTAAATTCTGAAATTGCATTAGGCTGTTTAATATCATCTGAACGCTTACCAAGCACTTGCGAAGCAAGCACTAAGCCTTTTGGATTGATTATTGAATAACGATAAAAATCGATCAAATCTTGTTTATTGATACTTTTTACCTTCGCTATTTTTTTACTGCGTGAATCAAAGGCAAAACGTGATAAACGATAATCTGGCATATAACGGCTTAATTCTTCATCCAATGTTTGAGGTGGCATTGTCAGCTCCTCAAGTATCGCCTTTTTGTATTGCTCAATATCATTTTCTGATAAAGCTTCTAATTTACTTAACATAATTGGGTAAAATTCTTGATAACGCTTAAGCAAATAAGCTGGATCATACTGATTACTTTGGATAATAAAACTCATCCCCGCAGAATCCCCAACCGTAATTGGCGTTGTAAATACAGCATAACCAAGTTGCTCATTAGTTCGCAACTGATCGAAGAACCATGGCGAGATTATTTTATAAAGTGTATAACTTAACATACTACTTGTAATACGATCATAATTCGTTGGGATATAGCTCATCATCAAGGCGTTATCAGTACTTTTGGCCTGCTGAGTAATTTGTGCCAATAAAGGTGATTTAATTTTGATGCTTTTCATTGGGGTAAATTCAGCTTTGCGTGCAAGCATTTTTTGAATAGCATGATAAAGATCTAATGAATTCTCATTAGATAAATTTCCCAAGCTTAGCATATAAGGTACAGAATTAGTCATTAGATTATCACGATAAGTTAAAATATCATTAATACTCATATCTTCTGTGATTTGACGCCTGACACTTCGCTCATAATAATGAGGAACAGAAGATAATGCACTCACAGGATTAACAGCTAATTGGTAACTATTTGTATGTTCCGCTGCATCAAGTTTTTGCAAATACCATGACTTGGCTAAAGCTAAGCTTTGTTCATCAACCATTACTTGGCGATAACTATTAAGTATCGCTAATATCATTTCAGGTAAATGTTGATTAAAGCCACTAGCCGTAATCATCAAACCATCATCGCTACCCGTAGATAAGGCTATACCAGCAATACTTGCTTGAAATTGTAATTGCGCTAATTGACGGCTAACAATGTAATCGAGTAAATCAAACGCCACTTTGGATTTCGCATCAATAAAAGCTTCATTATTTCGTAACGAAACTACAATTTCAGCTTTCGGTTCTTGACGAAAATACTGACTAACGAAATGGAAATGGTTTCCACGCTTACTGAATTCCACTGGTTGTGATTGATTGCTGTTTTGGCTCAAAATTGTAAAATCATCTGGAATATAAGGGTTGAGTTCAGGCAAGCTAAACGAAAAACTTTTACTTAAATTTAGCCAATTTACTTTTTCTTCATTAGTAATATTATCAATTTTATACGGGGCATCAACAAAATAAGCGGTCTTATTCGTCAATTGATTAGGAGAAATAACCCAAACCCTTGCATTATTAACGGTGAAACTTTTTAAACGATTAACTACCGTTGTTTTGTCAAAATGCGTAGCAACATAATCAGAATTCAACACATTTTTAATAGGGTATAACAGCATTTGATCAGAAAGCCATTCCACATAAGACATATCACGTTCAATATTTTGATATTTAAACTCTAACGCTAGCACTTTTTGCATTTCTTTATAATAAGCATCAAAAAGCCCTTCGTGTTGAATTAATTGTAAATAATTAAAAATAGCTGCAATAACCTTATCTTTTTGGGCAAGGCCATCTTCTGTTAAATTAACGTAAATACTAAATAACCCACTATTGCCATATTTAATTGGATTACTTGAGGCTTGAATGCTCTCAATCAAACCTTGCTTTTGAAGCTGATCAACTAATGTATTATTGCTACGGTTGCCAATTAAATAGCCAATATATTCATCACTCTTGTCAGCAAACTTAGCCACATTATTTTCAATGGGGAATTGCAATAATAACAATTTTTTGGGTTGCGCTGGTACCATCGTAATTTGTTTACCTAATGTCTCAGCGGTTAGTGCTTGCTTATCAATTTTAGGTGCATCAATATTTTTATTAACAATTTGACCAAAAGTGCTTTCTGCTAACTTGGCCAATTTATTAATAGACTGATTACTATAAATTACCCCTACCATAATGTTGGCAGAATAATAGCCTTGATGGAAATTAACTAAAGCATCTTGTAGTTTACTGCTTTCTTTGTCACTCAATGTCTGTAAATTACCGCCCGAAAATTGAGAAGCTGGGTGGTTTTGATTAATAGTTTCTGAATCAATCTGTCCAATACGAAAACCATCATTTGATCTCGCCATGGTCAGTTCCGCATTTACCGCATTACGTTCTTTATCGGCAAATTTAGGATCTAAATTTGGCTGGGCAATAGCATTAGCCAAATGGTCTAATGCTGTTTCAAATGCGCTATTTTCGACCTCAAAATAAAACGCAGTACGATGCGCAGCAGTGCTAGCATTATAACTACCAGCATGACTGCTTAAAAACTGCGAAAAACTCGCTGGTTCGGGGTATTTTTTCGATCCCATTAATACCATATGTTCAGTATAATGCGCTAAACCTTGCTGATCTTTGGGATCTTGCAACGAACCAACCGGTAACGCTAATGACGCCAACGATTTAACCGCTTTAGGATCTGAAACCAATAAAACGCGCATTTTATTCGCCAGTTCAATAACTTCATATTGGCGCTTGTCGCGCTCACTTTGTTGTACCTTTTCTAACAAAACTGGTTTGGCAAGCTTGTTTTCGATGGCAAAAGATGAATATGAAGTGGTAAGTAAAGCCCCAATAAATCCACTAATAATAAAATTAACTAATTTTCTTCTATTCTTATAAATCATAATTTCTGCTCGCTCAACTCAGTTTTAATAGCAATAACAAAAAATAAAAACAACAAATTTATCAATAATACTACAGCATCTTGATAAACTCTGTGATTTGGTAGATGACTAAATTAATGCTCACGAGTTTTCCTAAATTTAACATCAGGATACCGTTCTTGAGTCAAATTCAAATTAACCATGCTTGGCGCAATATAAGAAAGGTTATCTCCGCCATCTAAAGCAAGGTTCTGTTCGCATTTACGTTTAAACTCTTCTAGTTTTTTTACATCACTACACTCTACCCAGCGGGCGGTTGTGACATTAACTGATTCGTAAATTGCCTCAACGTTATATTCTGATTTTAAACGTGCAACAACCACATCAAACTGAAGAATCCCAACAGCGCCCACAATTAAGTCATTATTAGCTAGTGGGCGAAATACTTGTACAGCGCCTTCTTCAGACAATTGCACTAGTCCTTTTAATAACTGTTTTTGTTTAAGCGGATCTTTTAAGCGGATTCGGCGAAACAATTCTGGTGCAAAGTTAGGGATACCTGTGAATTTTAAATCTTCCCCTTGGGTAAAAGTATCACCGATTTGAATAGTACCATGATTGTGTAGTCCAATAATATCGCCAGCATAGGCTTCTTCAACATGTTCACGATCACCAGCCATAAACGTTAAGGCGTCAGAAATATTAACATCTTTAGCAATACGAACATGGCGTAACTTCATGCCTTTTTCATATTTACCTGATACAATACGCATAAATGCAACTCGGTCACGATGCTTAGGATCCATATTGGCTTGAATTTTAAACACAAAACCGCTGAATTTTTCTTCCGAAGATTTGACTTCTCGCTTATCACTTTGCCGTGGTTGTGGCGTTGGTGCCCATGCTGTTAGACCATCAAGCATATGATCAACACCAAAATTGCCTAATGCCGTACCAAAAAAAACGGGCGTTAAATCACCTGATAAAAAGGCCTCTAGATCAAATTCATTTGACGCGCCTTGTACTAATTCAAGTTCTTCACGTAGTTGTTGCGCTAAATCATCGCCAACAGCTAAATCCAAATCAGGGTTAGTTAACCCTTTAATAATTCGAATCTCTTGGATAGTATGGCCTTGACCTGATTGATAAAGGTAAGTCTCGTCTTTCGCTAAATGATAAACTCCTTTAAATAATTTGCCACAACCGATAGGCCAAGTAATGGGTGCGCACATAATATTTAGCTCGTTTTCAACTTCGTCAAGCAGTTCCATAGGATCGCGAATATCACGATCTAATTTATTCATAAACGTTAAAATTGGTGTATTGCGTAGCCTTGTCACTTCCATTAATTTACGTGTGCGATCCTCAACCCCTTTTGCCGCATCAATCACCATCAAACAACTATCAACCGCAGTTAACGTGCGATAAGTATCTTCTGAGAAATCCTCATGTCCAGGAGTATCAAGTAAATTGACTAAACAGTCATTATATGGGAATTGCATGACCGAGGTTGTTATTGAAATACCACGTTGCTTTTCCATCTCCATCCAGTCAGATTTAGCATGTTGAGCATTGGCACCACGACCTTTTACGGTACCCGCAGTTTGTATAGCATGACCAAATAATAGCACCTTTTCGGTAATCGTTGTTTTACCTGCATCAGGATGAGAAATAATCGCAAAAGTGCGACGAGCTTTGACTTCATCTAAATACGCTTGTTCTGTCATAAAATTAACTTTTTAATCCACACAAAATAATCACTTATTTTAGCAGGTATCTATCTATTTTGCCATTGATGTTATTATTGCTGTTATTTGCCTTATTGGCTTATCTATGCATAATATTTGACTTTAATATTGCTAAATGCTGTTTGTCTTTTTGCCAAAAAGTTTCAGGCTAAACCTAACTTTTCAGTATAAAAACGGAACTAGTTATGAATATTCGAGATCTAAAATTGTATTTACATTTGTGTGAAACTTGTCATTTTGGCATGACAGCTAATGCCATGCATGTCAGCCCATCAACGTTATCGAGACAAATTCAACGTTTAGAAGAACACTTTGGCCATGCACTGTTTATTCGTGATAATCGGCAAGTACAAATGACTCATGAAGGGGAAAAAGTAAAGCGTTTTGCCCAGCAAGTGATCAATTTGCACCAACAAGTACGGCAGGATTTAGATCAATCAGAACAACAATTAGTTGGGGAGTTAACTCTATTTTGCTCTGTTACTGCAGCCTACAGCCATTTGCCTGAAATACTTGATCGTTTTAGGATCCACTATCCATTAGTTGAAATCAAACTATCAACGGGCGATGCCGCCGATGCGGTTGGAAAAATACAATCCAATGCTGCCGATTTAGCCATTGCAGGAAAACCTAAACAGCTACCTACGGGCATTGAGTTTTTAAAATTTGGTGAAATTGACATGGTTTTGTTGATTCCCAAACTAAATAGCTCATTTAGCGATAAATTGCATCAAAAAAAACCTGATTGGCACAATATCCCTTTTATATTGCCAGAACATGGCCCAAGCCGTCACCGCATTGATTTATGGTTTAAACAAAAGAAAATAACCAACCCAAAAATTTATGCTACTGTCGCAGGGCATGAAGCGATTGTGTCGATGGTTGCTTTGGGTTGTGGTGTCGCCTTATTGCCAAAAGTCGTGATGGACAACAGTCCAGAAAGAGTCCGAGAACGAATTACAGAATGGTCCACCAATTTAATGGAGCCATTTGATGTAGGGATTTGTGTGCAAAAAAGACGCTTATCTGAAAAAATCATTGCCGCTTTTTGGAAAATTTGTAATTTAAATTTACTCAATAACGAATAACAAAAATTCGTGTATAATTACATAGTAAAAGACTAAAACTATCATAATAGGTATATTAATCAATAAATAACCATCTAATTTTTGCAATAAACCATAATAATTATATCTGCTAAAACGTGATTGCAACGGAATTAAAAATGAAACAGAAAAAAATAAAAACATTAGCCAAATTGGTATTTTTTGCCCTTGTCGCCATGCCATTAATTGCACAAGGAAAACCAACAAAATCAACTTCATTGGGCGAAACCGCAAAAACAAACACAGTTCAAGAAAATACTAGCAAAATCACCAATACTGACAATAAAACAACTCCTGATTCAAGCAATACCGTTGCGAGCATGGAATCAGCAGTAAATGAGAAAGTAGTAAATGAGAATATAGATGCTCAGAGCCATAACACAAAAAAAATTGACAATACAATAGTAAAACCTAAATGGCTAGTTCGCAGTACCTTGGCGTATTATGATGGCGATAGCAACGATCTTGTTACTGCTGGGCTCGGTTTTACGCCATTATCAACCAGTAGTATCACGCCTGACGTTGAAATTCCGACCAAACCACACTTTCAAGAACGCCGTCAAGCCAAGCTAAATCGCTATATTGATACTAAAATTGGGGAAGGATCACTATTTGGTTTTAGGAAGCAAGAATTAACACCTTTATTTGACGGCAAATTTGCAGGCACCGAAATAACAGCCGTACAAAGAAATGATGGCGTAGGTATGTTATTACAAATCCCAATTGATTTTAATAAACATAAGCCCTGCATTGTTGCAGTTCCAGCTAGTGATTCGGACGGGATATTAAATGCCAAAGATGTCCAAATTCGTGGATTATGGGGACTTCGTCACAACTGCGCAGTGGTCTATAATGACAAAGGATTAGGCAACGGTATTTATGATATGGAACACAAAGTTGGCTTTACCGTATGGGGAGAAGTACAAACTGGTAATATCTTATTTTATACTTCAATTGATAATAAAGAAAAATACATAAAAAAATACCCGCATCGCTATGCGGTAAAACAGTTGCACTCAAAACTAAATGCCGAAGCCCGCTGGGGTGAGCATGTATTAAAATCCATAGAATTTGCCTTTTATGAACTCAATAGTATGTTTTCACCTAATGATCAAGCTATCTTTAACAAAGATAACACCCTTGTTTTAGTCTATGGCGCAAGCGATGGTGGTGGAGCAGCATTAAAAGCCGGCGAATTAGATGACCAAAATATGATTGATGGTATTGTTGCGGTCAATCCACAAATTCAACCAAAACTTGATAATACCCCTGTCTCGATCAAGATAGGCGATAGCAAATCACACAAACTACAAGCCAGATCCATTGCCAATTACAGTGCTTATGGCGCATTATATATACCATGTGCAATCCCAGCAATAAAAGCACATAAAAATGATTCTTACGTGCCGTATGCCGATTACTTTCTTTATTCACAAGAACGCTGTAACGCCCTTAAAAAAGCAAAATTACTCACCACAGGCACGCCCAAAGAAGCACTAGAAAAACTACACAAATATGGTTGGACACCAGAAATGGATATCCAGCTACCGTATTTTTACTATACTGAATCTATCGGACTGCCTTACCAATATATTAGCGCATATGGTAAATACGATGTCACCGAAAATATGTGTAACTTTTCAGTGGCAAGCACTCAGCAAAATCCAATTAATTATACAGGTAAGGTTGCACCATTAGAGGAAATATCGTTTCAGCAAATATGGGGAATGGCCAACGGGCATTTACCGCTATGGAATGGACCGAATGCAACTATTTTGGATCTTGTTGAAAACGAGGATCTCAATACACCAAGGCGAGAGTTCTATTCTAGCTCTCAAACGAAGGGGATAGTTGATTATGGTACTAAAGGATCTATTTGTGTTTATAAAAAATCACAAGAGCCACGCGTTGAGCAAGGTATAAAACAAGTTAGCGCTTCTGGCAACTTACATGGCATAAAAACCTTTATTATACATGGACGTAATAATGTTAAACAACTATCAAACTACACATCGCGCCCTTATGTGGCATTAAATAGTTTAGTTGAAGGAAGTCAGTCACAACTGCGATATATTGAAGTTGAAAACGCTAGTTACTTAGATGGTAGGCCACCGTTTGACAATACCTTATTACCGATTGATTATTATGGTGAAGACGCCATTGAATGGTTATGGGCTAACTTAACCAACAAAGCAACATTACCTGTAAGCCAAGTTGTGCGCACAAAGCCTCGCGGTGGTAAAAGTGGCTATGCCCCACAAGTAACAAACAAAAATCTAAAACCGATTAGCCAATTGCCAAATCGTAAGGATGTTATCCAAATAAACGATGGTAAACTAATATTACCTAATTAATCGAAAAATACTCACCGCTATCGGCTTAAGCTACAGTGTATAAAACTTAAACCGATAGCACTAAATCCAACTTAGTTAATGCCTTGTTTTACTGTTAAACAAATTTTAGGATATAACAAAAAAAACAGCGCCTCTAATTGGCCATAATGTTGTTTGATATCAATAATCGTTTCTTCTAGCAAATATAATTTCGGTCGCCGCTGTGCCATACCCGCTAACACGTCGCCAACAAAATCGAGAGATGCATAATTTTCGAGCCACAACCCACGCCACATCGCATTCATAAAGTGCTGATAATCAACTGGATAAGCGCTAATATATGGTTGGATATGCGCTTTGGTTACTTGATTAAATTGAGCTACACTAGGCAACAGCCCATAACTATCCCAATGCTTTGACAAAAAATGATCCCATACAATATCCAATGTAATGGGGGCAACGCGCTGATACGATTGACGGAACAGTAATTTAGCTTGTTTAACTTCAAGCAAGTTATCAGTCAAGCTATCAATTTTTCGGTGCAACATAATGCCATCAGCAATATCAGTATCATAAATTAAATACGGATCACCTTTAACAAAATCGGCCACAGTATTACCAATTAACGAGCTATGTGCTAACGTGGCCAAATGTAAATGAGCAAGAATATTCATAAAAAAGCAACCGCTAATTATTCACGATGTTTAAATTCACCTTCGACAAAACCTTCTCGCCAATAGCTAGTAATATGAAAAGCATCCGGCGGTAAATGTGTATATTTATCCTTAACCGCATGGCGAAGAGCTTGTGCTAGCGAGCGCTCCATTCCTCCCCAAAACAGCAGTTTACCTTGCCTTGATAAATTAGCGTTGATTACCGCATTAATTAATTGATGGGGATTATCTGAATTTTGTACTAGCCAACAAACTTCAATATCTTTATTGTCTGATAATGAAACAATATCATTTTTATGATTTACTTCAATGAAGGCAAAAGCTTTATGCTGTTTAGGTAGATGCCCAATCGTATAACAGATCGCTGGCATGGCTGAAACATCCCCCATTAACACCAAACAATCATCAGTAAACTGCAATTTACTGGCGGCACCAATCAAACCAATTTGATCCCCAACCTTAGCTTTTTGTGACCAAACCGACGCTAAACCAGTCTGATGAATAGCAAAATCGACAAAAAACTCATTATTAGCACATTCAAACTCACGCACACTATAACTACGAACAAGTCGGCGTAATTTATCGTCAACAACGATTTTATTATTATCATCAAACTTGGGAAATTCTATTTTACCAGTTAAAGGATCAGGAAATAACAATTTTAAGTAAGGACAAATCCATAAAGGATTAATATCAACTTGCTTATTACAACTAAATTGGACACGAATAAAACTAGGCGAGATTTTTTCAACATTTAATACTGTGAGTAATGCATTAACAATAGCTTTTTTATTTACTTTGATTTTATTATTTTTTTCATCCATAGCATTGCACCTTATAGTGAGTAATATTAAGAATCATCATACAATAAAAATGTTAGAGTTATGCTATTTTTACAATTGAAAAAGGCAGATCAGCTTGTTCCACGCCAAAGCAGCAAAACAAGCTCAAGTCAAAAAATAGGTAAACAAAAATAGGTAAACAAAGTTAAAACGTTAGTGCACCAAAAGCACTACACCAATCGTCATCAAACTTAGTGATTGCCGCATCGACTGCTGGATCAGAAATAAACAGTTCAGCCACATCTATGGGCAAAGTAATCGATTGGCATCCAGCCAGCATACAATCTAACGCTTGTCTCGGTGTTCTAAAACTGGCGGCTAATACCATCGACTGTGGACAATGCAAATCTAACAATTTTTGCAACTCAAGCACGGTATCTTTGCTATTTCCACCCTGAGCATCGATGCGGTTGACATAAGGTGCAATATATTTAGCTCCTGCTAATGCTGCCAAAAAGCCTTGTCCTGCACCATAAACAGCCGTGCCTAACGTAGGAATACCTTGTTGGGCTAGTGCTTTTATTGCAATCAAGCCTTGCGCATTAACAGGGATTTTAGTCACAATTGACGGCACCGTCTTTCTAAGCTGATGAGCTTCTTTTATCATTTCGTCGGCATTACTTGAAAGCACTTGGGCAAACAGCAATTTATCTGAACCTAGCACCTCTTGTAATTCATCTAATAACGAAAAAATTGGCTTACCTGATTTTGCCACAATGCTCGGATTAGTGGTCACGCCACAAATAGGCAACACTTTAGCTAAACGTTTGATGGCAGCAATATCGGCGGTATCTAAATATAATTCCATGATTAACTCCTAATTCAGAATGAACAATCACTTGTTAACATATAACAACATTTGCATAACAAACATCGTAAAAAAAAATAACTCTACCGCCTAGAAGACGAACTTGCCATTTACTGGACTTTTGTACGCTATATAAAAAAATGAGACTTAGATCACACAATTAAAACTTTAAAATAACTTATTAAATAAAAACGATTTATAACAATTTTCATCTTTTTTTAACTGTATATAATCTAAATAAAACTACACCACTTAATTTATCCTTATGACAAAATCCATCAACAACGCATTAACCAAGTTTGTAATTCGTCAGCAAACAATCAATCATATCTATTTTGTAAATAACAGCAATTGCGCCCTTTTGCATACCCACCCCGTCGACTTTCCGCAAATTGAAATCATATTAGAAGGAACGCAACAAATGCAATGGACGGATAACAATGGAAAAATTATTGAAAAAATATTATCGACTAATGATCTTTTATATATTTCCGCTCAAAGCTGGAACAAACCCATTTGGACAAGCCCAGTTACTTTATTAAACATCTTGTTTGGTAAACAACAAATTAGTATAAGCTTATTGCATTGGGATGGTACACAACTAATTTCACTTGGGCAAATTAACACGCCAAGACGTGGTCCTCGGGTTGGTACATTTATTATTCAAGCACTGAATGAACTCATTTGGCAAAAACAATCATGTAAACAAAATCAAACTGCTTACTACCTGATTCACAGTTTACTTAGCAATACGTTAGATTTGCTCAATACCGAAATCAAAACTTCATCCAAAACAACCAGCCTATATGAAGCTATTCGCCAATATATCGATATACACTTTCGTGAAGATATAACGCGTGACTTTTTGGCAAATATGTTTTACATTTCACCCAATTACTTATCACACCTATTTCAAAGCGAGGGAAAAATAGGGTTAAATGAATATCTAAATCATATTCGCTTAGAATATGCCAAATTGCTATTAAAGGATTATGATCTAAATATAAAAGAAATTGCTCTAGCATCGGGGTTTAAAGATAGTAATTATTTTTGTCGGATTTTTAAAAAAAAGACAGAGCGAACCCCAACTGAGTATCGGCGGCAGTATCATAGTAAACTAATGATGAAGTAAGCTGGCATAAAATAGGTTTTGATATATATAAATTAGTATTGAATAAGCTATTTGTTGTTAACTTCCAAACTTTTGATATTCAGCGATAGTGCCAAAAATGGCACAACACAAAACACCGCAAATAGCTATTTTTAGACTAAATTTATACTCGTTTTCACACTTAAAAAATAGGTTTTAAACTTATAAAAGTCGTTCAGAAAAGCCATTGATTTTATTTAATTTTATATCTTATCTTACGCTTACCCATTTATTTTGTTATCTCTATTTTGTCGTTATCATTGAGTAAAGTGTTAGGTTTGTTATGCTTAAATAATCTCATTATAAAAAATCCGAGTTAGTTATTGAAAATGTCCTAACTCGGATGCACTAAAATTACGCAACAAAAATCAATCTAACTTAGGATGCTGATCGACTAAATTCTGACGCTGTTCTTGCAATGTTTCAATCTGTTCATCAATATCTTCGACCTTATGTTCAATCGAATCAAAATGTTCTGATAAAATTTCTTTTGCTTCTGACCGATCAGATGCAGCAGGCGTACCGCCACGCAATGGTCGATTAGCGGTTTCTTTCATTTTTATGCCAGTAAGTAAACCAACTAATGCCACAGCCATTAGATAATAAGCTGGCATATATAAATTATGACTTTCTGCAACTAACCAAGCGATAACTGTTGGTGTAGCACCAGCCACCAATACCGAAATATTAAAAGATATAGCCAACGCACTGTAACGAATACTGGTTGGAAAGATAGCAGGTAAAATAGAGGCCATAACGCCAGTAAAACAGTTAAGTAATATAGCCAAAATCAACAACCCTAAAAAAATAAGCCCAATAATATCGCTGTTGATCATAACAAATGCAGGATAAGCAAGAATTAATAACCCCAAGCTACCGCCAATAATAAATGGCTTTCGACCGATTTTGTCGCTAATAAAACCAATCAATGGTTGCACAAATAACATACCAATCATGATGGTAATAATAATTAACACGCCATGATCTGTATCATAATTTAAATTGTGAGATAAATAACTAGGCATATAGGTTAACAGCATGTAATAAGTCACATTGGTCACAATCACCAGCCCTACACAAATAAGTAAACTCCGCCAGTATTTTGTAATGATCTGTTTAAATGTCATTTTAGGTTGATTTTCAATATGATTGCGATCATTGTGATCCATTAAATCAGTATGTTGTTGAAATGCAGGCGTTTCATCTAATGCATGACGTAAATAAAGCCCAATCAACCCTAATGGTAGGGCAAATAAAAATGGAATTCGCCATCCCCATTCATGAAACACTTCTTTACCAAGAATACTTGATAACAATACCACTAAACCCGCACCCACTAAAAAACCAGCAATAGAACCAAAATCTAACCAGCTCCCCATAAAACCACGTTTGCGATCTGGCGAATACTCGGCAACAAATATCGCTGCGCCAGAATATTCTCCACCAATTGAAAAGCCTTGCGCAAATTTAGCTAACAGTAATAACACCGGTGCAACAATGCCAATTGAAGCGTAAGAAGGAATTAAGCCAATACAAAAAGTACTTAACGACATAATGATGATAGTGATGGATAGTACTTTTTGGCGTCCAAATTTATCACCAAGCATACCAAAAACCACCCCGCCTAACGGTCTAACCAAAAACGGTACCGAAAATGTGGCTAATGCCGCCACCATTTGAACACTAGGCGATGCATCAGGAAAAAACACTTGCCCTAACACATAAGCTAAAAAGCCATACACACCAAAATCGAACCACTCCATCGCATTACCGAGCGCTGCTGCAGTAATGGCTTTTTTTAACTTGTTATCATCAATTATGGTAATATCGTTAATATTTAATGGTTTGTTTTTGGATTTTTTTGTCTTTTTCATAGAATACCGCCTGTTTACATACAAAGAATAAAAAAAGGAATGATGCAACAAGGTAAACGGTTACCTTTTAATACACAAAGAACGTACTTTTTAGATTACACATTAAGAAATGTGCTTATCAGCTAATTAAAATTGAAGCAAAAATACAGCAAAGATAAAAAATGAGGATAATAAAAAAGCAAAAACCGATGTTTTATTGTCTATCTTGATTTCTACTAAATAGCAACAAAACAATTCCTTTTCGTGAAAATTGAGCACTAATTATAGCAAAATAACACGATATTGTAAATATTCGGCTAATTAGCCAGCCAATACTAAATATTTCACACATTATTTTATGCTGAGTTAGCGATTTATCTTTTTGAGCAAAAATAGATCCCAATTACAATGAATATGATCGAAACAATATGGAAATATGCAACTTGTGTATGTAAAAAGACAATACTGAAAATACCTGCTGACAAAGGAATAATGTGAGTATATATTTGCCCTCGTGTTGCGCCAATAGCCACAATACCTCTATTCCAAAATAAATAAGAAAGCCAAGATGCAAAAACAGCAATATACAATAAGCCAAGCAAAAAACTCGTATCCGTATAATGAGCAAGGTTCTCAATAGGATGAAAATAAAAATAGACTAACGCAATAGGCAACAACATAACCGAGCCTAATACGGCACTCACAGTCACAAAGGCATTACCTGATATCGATTTATCTTTTAACCGTAAAAATGCGCTATAGCAAGCCCAGCTTATTGCTGATGCCATCGCCCATAAATCACCTTTATTAATATTGCTGAGCTCACTTAAATTGGCGACATTTCCTTGCAGAATAAGATAAATAACCCCCATAGTACTGAACAAAACACCTAAAATATTATTTTTTGAAATTGCATCATTAAATAGTAATTTATTCATTACTAAAACCATTCCGGGTGTGGCTGATAAATAAATTGACGCATTGAGCGATGAGGTATATTGAAGCCCAATATATAGCGCTAATGGAAATATAATTTGACCAAAAATAGCCAGCAAACATATTGGCCAGATTGACTTTTTAATTTTGGATAAGTCGCTACGCACTTGGCTATGATAAAGGCACAATAGTAACAGCGCAGTAATAACCCAACGTCCTTCAGATATCACCATGGGATCGGCTTGGGTAACTAAAACTCGCCCCACCACATAATTACCGCCCCAAAAACAAGCCGCTAATGTCAGCAATAAATATGGCATGATAATACCTTTGAATGTTAAACAAAACTGTGATAGTAATATTATATACCTAAAAATAATAAGAAATAACTTTTTTGAGAACAAACGCTTTACTCATTGTAAAGCAGGTTATTTATTATTAAGTTTTTCAAATTGCAACGATAACATCAGTTTAATCTAGAATCCTTGCTTGTTATCATCTAAAATGGATAAAAACTGACAAAGGTAATGACTATGCGTTGGAGAGGCCAAAGAGAAAGCGATAATATTGAAGATCGTCGCTCACAATCGATTGGTGATTCAGGTGCTCGAATCCCTATTGGTGGTAAAGGTAAAGTTGCGTTATTGCTGGTGGTATTAGTTGCTGGCTATTATGGTGTTGATTTAACAGGGATACTAAATTCAGATCTTATTGACACAAATAGCACTGAACAAAGCTCAAACCAATATTCAATTAATGATGAAGATGCTGCCAAATTTACATCAATCATTTTAGCAAGCACTGAAGATTATTGGCATCAAGAATTTCAACATTTAGGTAAAACCTACACTCCTCCTAAATTAGTGCTTTATAATGGCGCAACCCAAACATCTTGCGGTATGGGTAAAGCTTTTATGGGACCATTTTATTGTAGTATTGATAAAACTGTTTACCTTGATACTTCGTTCTATCGAGAGTTAAAGCTACGGCTGGGCGGTGGAGGTGATTTTGCACAGGGTTACGTAATCGCTCACGAAATTGGCCATCATGTGCAAAATTTGCTTGGAACATTTGACCAAGTGGAGCGGTTAAAGCAAGGCCAAGCAAATATCGATAATAAATTATCCGTTAAGTTAGAATTGCAAGCCGATTGCTATGCGGGGATGTGGGGGAATGCCATGCAAAAAGAGAATATTCTTGAAGTTGGCGATATTGAACAAGCGTTAAACACTGCAAAAGCCATTGGCGATGACCGCTTACAACAGCAAAGCGAGGGGCGCATTGTACCCGATAGCTTTACACATGGCACATCTGAACAACGTTACACGTGGTTTAAACGTGGGTTTGATAGTGGTGCAATAAACCAATGCAATACCTTTACGAAATAGATAATAAAAGGCGAATAGGCTATGCGTTAATGATTACTTATTAACTTTGGCTACTCATTCGCCTTTAATTGACTTGGCTAGCAGTGTCTTTTTTAACCAACATGCAAAATAACAACGATATTGCCACCATAATCAATGCAACCCAATAAATAATCTTATGCCCATAAATATCAGATAACACTCCTTGCAACATTCCAGCTATAATGACGCCAAAAATAACACCATTATTAAATAAAGTCGATGCGACCCCCATTCGAGTTGGCAATAGATCCTGAAAGTAAATAATACCAATATTTGCAACAATCCCAATAAATAATGCGTTAAAAAGTTGTAGTATTAATAAAGCATATTTATCAGTGCAAAGAATCAAACCAGTATAAAAAATTAGCCCACAAGTAATCGCAATAAAAAACAGATTTCGTTTACCTAAATAAGGCACTAAATATCCAGCGATGAGCATTACTGGAATTTCAATACCCGCAGCTAGCCCCATTAATACGCCAGGTAAAGAATCAGGCAAATGTAAGACTTCATCAACATAAAGTGGCATATCGATGATATACATCATATTCGCAGCCCACATAAATACAGTAGATAACAGTAAACATAGCACATTTCTGTTCTGCCAAAGTGGTTGATTTGCTACTTTTAGATCTAGGTTGTTATTTATTGATGAGGTAGGATTTTTTTCAACTGAAGGTAAAAATACAGCAACAAATAGCATCGCCACCATAAACATACCCATGGCAGCTAAATACATTGCCGTAAAACCAAAATTAATAGCCAAACCAAATGAGATTGGTGGACCAAATACCCAAGCCAGTGAAAGTTGAGCCCGAATAAGCGAATTAAATGCCACAACATTACGCCCTGTTTTAACAGCATATTCGCGCGCTAATGCAAAAATTTGTGGCATAGCAGCCGACGATAACGCCGCAAATAAAACGCCCAAGGTAATTAATATCAAATAATGGCGCGTAAACGCAAAAGTGATACTGTTAGCTACGCCCATTAAACAGCAGAAGATAACAATATAACGCCTATCGCCTTTTGTGTCGGAATATTTAGCCAATAGAAAACTCCCCACAATACTGGCTAAGGCATTAATCGAGAAAAAAAGCCCAACCAGACGTGAATTAACATTAACATCGAAAGTTAAAAACCGACTTAATGTGGGGGCTTGTAAAGCACCAGCAATTCCAACAACAAATGTAGTGACTAAAAAAGCAACAAAAATAACGCTTTGCTTTTGGCGAAACGAAGAGATATTAGTCATAAAAATACACTGAAGAATTAGATTAAAGGGATTTTGACCAATTATATACTTAAATTTAATATAAACGTAATAAAATTAAAAATAAATAAGGCAACGTATTTTTCCTCACTTTACTAATAAATATGCCTTTAGATTTTGCTACCTTTATTAATATAGGATTTATTATGTTTATATGGTAATGATAACTCTGTTTGCAAAAATGGCGGGCATTAAAAATAAGCCACACCAGATTGTAAAAATTAAAGAAGTAATGATCACCACTTATCGTTATACTAAAATTTAGAAAAAACTTAAATTATTTATATTTCGTATAAATAAAATCCTTCCTCCGTAAGATAAAAAACCTGTTTGTTATTTGGATTAGCTATAATAGGCGTTATTAAAAATGAACGAAGATCATCATGATTAATTGCATATTCGATAAAATCAATAAGTTGAGTTTTTAATGCTTTCACAACATGCCCTTTGCATATAGCTTTTTTACCTTTATAGTAAATTAGGTTATGTGCTATGTAAAAGCTATCACTTTGAAATAGATGAACAAAATTTGAAAAAGATTGCGTAAATAAAGTTAAATTTCCCTTGCATACGATATCTAACATATTAAGAAATATATGCTGTTTTTCTGCTCCTAATATAAATTCTTTTGGGTTTAACTTTTCAAATGCGTAATAATTTTTCATTGGGTTATTTGTGTTTTTTATGATATTAACAATTATAATATATTAAGCCGTTATAATGTTTTTATTCATTGCAATAAAGTACACAAAATAGTCGTAAAATAAGCTTAAATAGTCACATTGAATACTGCATCTTACCATGAAAATAGTGTTCATTGATTTTGTTGCATTACTGTTGGTTTACAAATATTTCCATCGCTAATCCATTCACTAAAAACATTTTAATCTGCCAAGATTCTCTATCAATTTATATTAATCTATAAATGCGTTGAAAAAGAATATAGGTAATAAGTAGTAGCCCCCACTATGGTAAATTCATCAAGCGTTGTTCTTTCATTTATGTGTTTAGGTAATATTATGTAGAACTTGCAATTAACTTCTTTAATCTTCTAATTTCATTAATTAATTTTGGTATATCTTGTCGAGCATGAGCAATAAATTCTTGATCGGCAATAGTTGCACCAATAAGTTCAATATCTTCACCGCGGTTATTTTTATCACCTGTCATAATAAAATTACTGCCACTGTTATGATCGCGACCTTCAAGATAAGAGATCCAAGGACCTGACGTTGCTTTCTCACATCGCATTTGTATCAGTTTTAATTCATCATCAGATAGATTAGTCGTTCGTTGCATAATCAACCTCGCAGGCAAATTGATGATAGTGGATATTATTTTTTAGTTAATTGCATTTTTAGCTTTCTTATTTCAGGAGTTAGCGCAAAACAGTCCGCTAATGGTTCGTCAGATAATGACCAATACTCAATTAGTTCCATATGATAATTATAATCCTGCAATAAAAGTTTTAGGGCTTGATTAATCGTTAAGGTGGATACACTAATACCTGATGAAACTAAATCATTCGTGACATCCAGTATCAAAGTCATTAATATACGTTTTTGTGTTTTTGAATAAGTTGAATGAGTATAAGCACGAATATATCTATCTAACCATTCTTCGGTTCGGTATTGCTCTGGCAATTCATACGCCCAATCTTGAGTGAATTTATCACCACTTGGTAAATGTAAATCATGACATAGTTTTTTTAGTTCATACATCTTGCTTAATTTTAGATTTTAACGGTTATGTTGCTGATAATTAAGTTACTTATAATTAAGTTAATTAGCCAAGATTCAGCGCAATATTTTTTGACTACGACTTCGTTATACTAACTTAATTCTAATTCGGAGCATTAAAGTATATTAATTCAAGTAATTAGCTAAATGATATTATTTTAATAATATTTGAAAGCATTGCAAATTTTTCACATGATCTTTTACAAAGAAAGGATTGCTTTTTGAACACATTCTATTCCTAATAGCAAACTTTCTTTATAAAAATGCGATTTCTGCAGCACCTATTTTTACTATTGACATGTTTTTCATTTTAATACCTATACCATGTTCACTATCCCCTGACCACGCAAACATCAAGCCGTACTCATCTTTTTCATCTAGCAATATGTAAATTTTAGTTAATGAAATTTGTGATAGCGCTTTATTACCATCTTGATTATAAACTTGAGAGATATAAGTCGTCATTTCATTATTGATGATGTTGTATAATTCAATTTGATGGGATGTAATGAAATCAATAGCATCTTTCATTTGCTTGTTATACTCAAATGATTCCAAATAAATAACTGGGATAGGTTGCTGGCCAAAGCGGGGCAAAATAATATCTACTGCGATGCCTTCGTCTTCGACAACATAGCTTATGGTGTTTTGGCTATTTTTCTTTTTCATTTATTGTTCTTTATTCGCTTTGACAACAGGCTATAAATTAGAGCTAATCATAGCAAAGGTGGAATTATAGTACTCCTGATTGAATTATTTTTTGTTTTTTTCCTCCCCATTCGTCATCAATCATATAGTGTGCGACGATTGGGGTTGAGGTAGCTACAAAAGTAAATTTATAAAAAACTTCATCACTTTCACAAATTTCATAATACAGCGAATACAATGGCGCACTTAATGGTAAGTCAATGGTAAACTTTTCTGTAGCAGAGGCAACTTCAACGCTATATTCATGATGGGTGTAAAAAGGAATAGCAATACATCGTAAGGTTTGGGTATCTATTGTAAAACTATCTGCTAATGTTAAAAAAACATTTGCACCGAAAGTATCATCAGGTAACGGATCAAAAATGGCATAATCACGATGAATCACTGCACCTTGCTCAATGTTTTTCTGCCCCCACTGCGACAACGTTTCACAATACGGTTTGGATCTGACTAAAATTTGACTATTTGATATTAACAAATCCACAATTTGTTGGTTATTTTGCCTCATAAATAATACTCGCGTTTACATTTGATAAAATCATCAAATCAAAAATAATATTTATTATAAGTAATATATATTATCAATATTTGGCTTATTGTAGAATGACATTCTATGTTAGGATTGTTATTGCTAATTCTTAGATAAAACAAGGTTAATTGGGTTATTTAATTCGATAGTTATTTTAAAATTAGCGCTGGATTGTACTATAAGGAAATTGTTAGGTAGTTCAATTGCATTAATAAATGGATTTGATGTTTCAAAATAGATCACCCATTTTAAAGCATTTTCTGATGTTAAGTAGGCGATAAAACCTTCAGAGCCATAACTCCCCTCACCTAAATAGCAGTTATTACCATCATTTAGGGCTATTTTTTTGATGATATCAATACTAGTTATATTATCAGGATCTTCGCTCAAAAAAAGATTCAAATTAAATGGCTTCCCCTTTTTTATAAATAATTGGGGATAAAATTGGGTTGAAAAAGAAATTGAATCACCAGTGGCAAAGTAAATGCCATCTTTTATCGGTAGTGTTTGCCTATCCCATAACGCCAATATTTTGGTCATCTAATCATCCTTTAATACTTATAAATAGATATCAAAAAGCATTTTGTTGTATGTACCCTGAAATACTTGTTTTATACAATTGTTATTAATTATCATTACCTGATTTATATGGAATATTAATGAAGTTAACTTTTTGTTTTTCAAATTTTCCTTTATATTGCTTTAAAGTTGAATGATTAACTACACTGTATTTATCTAACTCATGATGCAAAGTGCCATCATCCTCCCAAGAACATAATGGGCAAACATCGTATTGCCCTTGATGTTCTAAGGTTAAATAGCTACAACATGGGCATATATATAAAATATCTTCATCGCCAATAATAGTGATAGGTTCATTATATAAATCACTAATGTATTTTTTTAAATAGTGATTAGAATATCCTTTCAGCTTAATATCAATAAAATAGTCCAATAAAAATATTTGAACGGCACCATCAAAAATACTTGTATATGTTAAAGATTGACCATGCTCATCAAGGTAATCAGCAAAGAGAATATTCTCAATCTCTTTTGTTGGGCATTGTATAATCATATTAATAGCTAATTGTGTTAAAGCAAGTTTACGGCTAAGTGTCTTCATTGCAAATGCCCTATCATTATTATTAACCTATCTATTTCATGATTTTATACAAAATTAAATGTTATTTAATATGTCACAATTAAAGTTACTTTGATTTAGGTTTATCTTATTTAAAACCAATCTTTTGATATCATTAAATATGTTGTAAAACTTCAATGTGATTTTCCTTCATCATAGATAGTATTAAGTTTTATTGTGGCTGAAATTATCTAATTTAAACAAAAGATAGTCATATAATTTTTCTGCAAAAAAATTAGCATGTTCACTTTTTACTATTAAATTAAAAAAATAATATTGATCATACAACTCATCAATCATAAGGTCGGAAAGCATAAAAAACTCAAGGTATGCTAAATATAATTTTTTTATATCATTAGAGATTTCTTCTAAAGAAATATGATAATTTGTTATATCATAAAAAATATTAGTGTATTGATTATTAATCTTACTTAACTCTATAAAAGGAGCTCGCTTTTTCTCACAAAGCGCCCAATGAAGAGCCCTTGCCTTATCATTGCTATAAATAAATTTCATAATTTATAGAAAGTCCCACGTTGTTTATAGTAAGTTGAAAAACGATTAGGGTTGGAATCTACATAATAAAACAAAATTAATATCCTATCATCAATAAGACATAGGATAATTACATCACAAAAATAACGATTATAGATTTAGCTAAATGTTTGGTAAACTAGCCATTTATAATGACTAAAAAAGCTAAACAACTAATCCAACTCAACTACAACATACTCGCTCAACTCATTTTTAATTAATCCTCCTTATTTAGCACATAATGAAAATAAAAATAATTTTCTTTTTTATTTTTTAGCGTACAATCAAAATCATCCACTCACTTAGGTAATGTTATGTTATACAATAACAAATACATACATCATCATAATTGTCATAGTAATTGTCAAAATATAGCACACAATCATGTACAGATGCCTCATGATATAAATTGTCATCAAGAATCCACGCCTTGTTGCGGAGGAGATACTCATACTACCAAATCCCAAAATAACTTTGGCGATCCTCCAGAAGATCCTGATAGGCAAAACCAACATGTTAAATTAACGTGGAAAATAGCCGGTATGGATTGTGCCAGTTGTGCTCAAAAAATTGAAAATGGTTTAAAAACCTTACCTAATATTAGCCAAACAAAGATGATATTTTCTACCGAAAAATTAATGGTTTTTGTTCCCCAAAAGAATCAGGAAATTATTCAATTAATTGAAAATAAAGTTATCGAGTTGGGTTATAAACCTATTTTCGAGCCTTCCAATAAGCATTCGCATCATCACGATCATCATCATTTTGACAAAAAGGCACTAATCCCTTTAGTTGTATTAGGAACTTTAATTGTGATGAGTTATATCCTGTTATTATATAATCAAACTATTGGCGAATATGCATTTATGGCAACCGCAATAATAGGGTTAATTCCTATTTTGAAAGAAGCATTGGTTTTAACGCGCAGTGGTACACCATTTGCGATTGAGTCGTTAATGAGCGTGTCAGCTATTGGTGCTTTATTTATTGGGGCAGCCGAAGAAGCCACCATGGTCATTTTTTTATTTATGATTGGTGAAATGCTAGAAGGTATTGCAACAAGTAAAGCAAAAAAAGGCATTTCCTCGCTCGCTCAGCTCATGCCCGAAGAGGCTGTAATAATCATTGACGGAGCACGAAAAACCGTTGCCAGTCATAGTTTAAAACCCAATGATATTATTGAAATTTCATCAGGAGGGCGGTTGCCTGCTGATGTGATTTTGATGAGCGAACAAGCCAATATTGATGAAAGCGCATTAACTGGCGAATCCATTCCGGTTAATTATCTTTCAGGCGATAAGATTTTGGCTGGTTCGTTGGTGGTTGATAATACAATTCAACTTAAAGTGGTATCAGAAGTCGGACAAAATGCGGTTGATCGTATTTTACAGATGATTGAAGATGCCGAGGAGCGCAAAGCGCCTATTGAACGTTTTATTGATAAATTTAGCCGTTACTATACGCCTACAATTGCTTTATTTGCACTATTGGTAATTGTTGTGCCACCTTTGTTGTTCAATGCTGATTGGTATACTTGTTTTTATCGTGGCTTGACGTTGTTATTAATTGGTTGCCCTTGTGCGCTTGTAATTTCAACCCCTGCGGTGATAACTTCGGCCTTGTCGAATGCGGCAAAGCAAGGTGTGCTAATTAAAGGTGGAGCAGCATTAGAGCATATTGGTTCGGTTAAACTGGTTGCGTTTGATAAGACTGGTACCTTAACTGAAGGTAAACCACAAGTAACCGATGTGATTCCTCAAGATATTTCCAAAGAACAATTATTAACAACGGTTGCCTCGATTGAAAGTGGTTCGCATCATCCTATTGGTAAAGCTATTGTTGATTACGCATTACAAAATCAGTTAAGCATTAATCAGGCCGATAATCGTAAAGCAATTGTGGGAATTGGTATTCAAGGCGAGATTGATAATCAGATTTTTTATATTGTTTCTCCAAACAAAGTTGCGACCGTTTCAACGCCTTTAAATGATGAACACGCTAAAATCATTGCGGAACTTGAAAGTGCAGGTAAAACCGTGGTGGTTGCGGTAACAAATCAACAACTGATGGGCATTATTGCTCTGCAAGATATGTTGCGGTCAGATGCAAAGACTACAATACATGAACTTAATCAGCTTGGTATTAAATCTTTGATGCTAACAGGTGATAATGCACGAGCGGCTAAAGCTATTGCCGATCAGTTAGGTATGGAATACCGCGCTGAACTGTTGCCTGCCGATAAGTTGATTACCATTGAAAAGCTCCACAACACAACGTCAATTGCTATGGTAGGTGATGGTATTAATGATTCGCCAGCCATGAAGGCCGCAACGGTGGGTATTTCCATGGGAAGTGGCACAGATGTTGCGCTAGAAGCTGCCGATGCCGCATTAACTAAAAATAGCTTACTCAGTTTACCTAAGTTAATTCGTTTGACTCGCTTTGCGAGTCGTAATATTAAACAAAATATTACCATTGCATTAGGAATTAAGCTGATCTTTTTGATTACCAGTTTGTTTGGTTTTACTGGACTGTGGCTAGCAGTGTTGGCTGATTCAGGCACGACTGCGATTGTGACTGCTAATGCCCTTCGGGTTTTGACATTTAAAAAATAAAAGTTAAGAATATATTTACTTAATCTATTCCGCTTGTTACAAGCGGAATAGTTATTTTAAATAATTTTAAGTTTATTATTCATCAATTCTTAATGATATTTCGCCACCAATATGGGCATTAATTTTACCGTTTTGTTCTAACAATAAAGCGCCTTGCTCGTTGATGCCTTTTGCAATGCCGCGAATGGTATTATCACCAATTAATAGTTTTACTAGTCGATTGGCAAAGTTATCTAGTCTATTCCAATCATGAATAAATGGTGCTAAACCATGTTTTTCAAATTCGATTAATTGACTTCTTAAGACTTTGGCGACTTGAGCCACAAGTAAATTACGATCAACATTACCTAAATTAGCCCATTTTTGGTTAACTATGTTGGTATCGGGGTTTGTCATGGTTAGATTGACACCAACACCAATCACTACATGGGCACAATCACCAGTTTTACCGGCGAGCTCAACTAAAATACCTGCTAACTTTTGGTCGTTAAGGTAAAGATCATTTGGCCATTTAACTTTGATCTCTTGGCCTGATAATGTGCGTAAGGTATCGGCAAGTACTATCCCTACCACCAAACTTAACCCCATTGCCGCGGCTACGCCTTGATCTAATCGCCAATACATCGAGAAGTATAAATTGCTACCAAAAGGTGAAAACCATTTTCGCCCACGTCTTCCTCTCGCTTTTGATTGAAATTCAGCCACACAGCAATCACCTGATGTTAATTGCCCTATTCGATCAAGCAGATATTGGTTGGTTGAATCAATAATCGGTAATACTTCACACTGACTATTCGACTGGTAATACTGGTCAATTTTAGCTTTATTAAGCAAATTAAGAGGAGAAGCCAAGCAATAGCCTTTACCTTGTACTGACGTTAATACTATCCCCCACTCGCGCAGTTGTTTGATATATTTATTAATACCAGCACGTGTTATGCCGAAAATGGTTGCCAATTCTTCGCCTGAATGGAACTGTCCATCGGCCAATATTTCAATTAATTTAAGTGGATTTTTGTGGCTGCGCATCCGTTCCTCTTTTTTTAACTAATAAGATAACGAAGTATAACGAAATTATAGCAAAACTAACAAATAAATAGGTATTACTCGTTTTATCCATGATGAATGCTATCACCGCAGGAGCAACTAGGCTACCTAAAGTGTTAGTTAATAGCATTGCTTGATTCATAGCCACAATATTTTGCTTTTTAACACATGAGCAAGCCCAAGCCATCGATATGGGATAAATGGTGTAAATGGTTGCACCTAATAAGATAATTGCCAACGCACCAAACCAATTAAATATTAGCATGATACATGCAACCAACATAAGCAGTGATTCAATTAGCAATACAATTTGCCGTCCAAATTTGTCGGCACACCAATTGGCAGGCATTTGTGCTGCCACTCCTGATAAAATAAGTAAAATCATCCAATTAGCAACTTGAATATCGCTATAACCCAAGTGTGAATAATAAACTGGTAACAGTGAATATAACGACCCAATTAACATACCAGCAATAACGCAACCGGTTAACCCAAGCCGAGAGGGTTTATTTAATATCATTGGCATAATGTCAAAGCTGCTTTTTTTTCTTTTTGGTAATTTATAATGTGTACGCAAAATAAATAAAATCGCAAGCCCCATCAGTAACATAATAACCAATCCAAAATACAAGACATCTTGTGGAAAATACTGCAACAAAGCTTGCCCCAAAACCGTGCCTAAATAATAAGTGGTTAAATAAACTGCAAGCATTTTCCCACGTGTATGCACTGGACCGGTGAGTAATATGCAACTTTCAATCACCACCCAAGTGACAGCGCATGCAATGCCAATAAAAAAGCGCCACATTACCCAGCTATAAAAATTCATTGAAAAACTTAAACCAATAGTTGCAATAGCAAAAATAATGCAACTATAGGTATAAGTGTGTCGAGCATTAAATTTACTAATAAACCAATTGGCAAAAACAGTACCAATCAAGTTACCAGTAAAATAGCTTGATCCCACAAGACCAATTTGCCCAAGCGAAAACTCATTACGCACTAGCCACAATGGCACTTGCGTATTGAGAGCTGACAACGAGATAGTCACAAAGAGTAAACTCGTTAATAAAATAGGAAATGAATACGAATGTTTCATAATGTTATCGCATATAATTTATGGGTTATGTTTTGCGGGCAATTATAATTTGATATTAATTATAAATAACTGTCAGCATTAATTTCGCCCGAGTTGCCGATAAATCGGATTTCTGGCGATAAACTCACCAAGAATTTTTGTAATACACATTTTTTTATATAACGAGCTAATTCAACTACATCTTGCGCTGTTGCTTGGTTTTTGTTAACTAATACAAGCGCTTGTTGTTGATGCACGGCAGCTCCGCCTATTTGATAGCCTTTTAGACCACACTGATCGATAAGCCAACCTGCGGCCAATTTTGATTGATGATTGGCTTGTGGATATATTGGCATATTCGGATAAATTTCAAGTAGCTTATCTGCCTCAATTTTATCGACCACGGGATTTTTAAAAAAGCTCCCTCCATTACCAAGAACTTTTGGATCGGGCAATTTACTGCGGCGAATTTCGCACACTTTATCAAAGACCCTTTTTGGGGTGACATTTTTTGGATCAAAGTTTCGTAATTCACCATAAGTTAGTACTGGTTGCCACAGTTTGGGTAATTTGATACCAACATTGATGACCGCATAACCTTGCAAATATGCTTTTTTAAAGATGCTTTCACGGTATCCATATTGACCATCGGTAACTGTGATGATTTTACCTGTAGCAAGCTCAAGCAGTTCTACATAATCAGCAATGTTTTGAAACTCAACACCGTAAGCACCAATGTTTTGAATAGGCGCCGAACCAACACAACCCGGAATTAATGCGAGGTTTTCAAGTCCTGATATATCTTGCGCAATAGTTGTTGATACTAAATCATGCCAAATTTCGCCAGCCCCCACTTTTAAATGCCACGCTTGTTCGGTTTCGGTTATGGTAATACCTTTTAGGCGATTAACAATAACAATACCATCAAAGTCACAGGTAAAAAGAGTATTACTGCCTTCACCAATAATTATAATAGGTAAATTTTGAAAGTTATCTTGCCAAACTCGTTGTAATTGTTCGACTGTAGTGATCGTGACAACTTTTTGTGCAAAAACAGTTAGACCAAATGTATTAGGAATTTTTTGTTTCATTGATAACTACCTTTATTTTTGTGAAAATAGATGTCCAAAAGTCAATCGATTTTATGTGTTATTTTTATAGTTTGGACTCTATTGCATTTGCTGATTATATTACCACATTGGTTAAGCTTATTTGATTAATTATTTAATCGCGAATAATTTTAATTTTTCTTTAAATTTACTATTAATCGTGCACTTCATAAAACTAGTCTATTTACTTTTTTTCGACAAAAGTGTGACTATTATCAAATTCATCACATTATTTATACAAATATTCAACTAAAGTAACGCTTAAATCTTTTTTGTTTTTTGTTATCGTGTATTATAACTAACCAAGCGATGTTTTTTATAAATTATAGTCTGAATTACTTATTGCTAGCGCGAAAAACAACCACTGTTATTTAATTAGCAGTTATTGATTATATTGTTTGTGCGCAAGTTAAGTTTTGCTTATGAGTTAGAGGAAATTATGAAAAGAGTTTTTATTATGATCCTAGATTCCTTTGGAATCGGCGGCGCTGAAGATGCCAAAAAATTTGGAGATGAAGGTGCAGATACATTGGGTCATATCGCTGAGTTTTGTGCATTAGGTAAAGCGGAACAAGGTCGAAGTGGACCATTGAAATTACCTAATCTAGGAAAATTAGGCTTAATAGAAGCCGCCTATGAGTCAACTGGAGCATATCTTAAAGGCATGATGACAGAAGGCGAAATTATTGGTTCATATGGTTATGCCAGTGAAATCTCATCAGGTAAAGATACACCTTCAGGACATTGGGAAATTGCAGGTGTACCAGTCCTTTTTGACTGGGGCTATTTTACTAATACCACTAACAGCTTTCCTCAAGATCTTTTAGATAAGATTATTTCTCGCGCAAAACTTCCCGGTTATCTTGGTAATTGTCACTCATCAGGCACGATTATTCTTGATGAGCTTGGTGAAGAACATATGGCGTCTGGCAAACCTATTTTTTATACTTCTGCTGATTCAGTCTTCCAAATTGCCTGTCATGAAGAGACATTTGGCTTAGATAGACTTTATGAAATTTGCGAAATTGCTCGTGACGAACTGAATAAAGGTAACTACAATATTGGTCGCGTTATTGCTAGACCATTTGTTGGTAAAAAAGCAGGTGAATTTGTGCGTACGGGTAATCGTCACGATCTTGCTGTTGAACCACCAGCGCCAACGATAATTAAAAAGCTGGTTGATGAAAAACACGGTACTGTAGTGTCAATCGGTAAAATCGCCGATATTTATGCACAAGTTGGGATTACTAAAAAAGTGAAAGCGACCGGTATTGAAGCTTTATTTGATGCATCACTTGAAGAAATCAAACAAGCTAAAGATAACACCATTGTATTTACTAATTTTGTCGATTTTGACTCCTCTTATGGTCACCGCCGTGATGTATCGGGTTATGCTGCTGCGTTAGAATATTTTGATCGTCGCCTTCCTGAGATGTTGGCACTTATTAAACCCGGCGATCTGCTTATTATTAGTGCCGATCATGGTTGCGATCCAACTTGGCCTGGTACTGATCATACTCGAGAACATATCCCTGTCATTGTTTATGGAGATAGTGTGCCAGTTGGATCTTTAGGTCATCGTGAAACATTTGCCGATATTGGGCAAAGTGTTGCCGATTATTTTGATTTATCGCCAATGGATTACGGTAAATCATTTATAAAAAAATAAGTAATTTAAGTTCAAATAATATCGATTTAGAAACAAATATCAGGAGAAGTTGATGTCTACCCCGCATATTAATGCCATTGATAATGCTTTTGCAAAAACCGTTTTAATGCCTGGCGATCCGCTACGAGCAAAATTCATTGCAGAAACCTTTTTAGAAAACGCACAAGAAATTACTAATGTAAGAGCCATGTTAGGTTTTACGGGTTATTACAAAGGTCAAAAAGTTTCAATTATGGGGCATGGAATGGGCATTCCATCTTGTTCAATTTACGCAACTGAACTGATTAAATTTTACGGTGTTGAAAACATCATTCGTATTGGTTCGTGTGGTGCAATTAGTCCTAATGTTAACGTGGGTGATGTTATTGTTGGTTTGGGCGCTTGTACCGATTCAAAAGTCAATCGCTTACGTTTTAAAGATCATGATTTTGCCGCTATCGCCGATTTTGATTTAACTTGTAATGCCGTTAATGCCGCAAAAAAATTAGGTGTAAATGTTAAAATTGGTAATCTTTTTTCTGCAGATCTTTTTTATAGTGTTGAACCTGATATGTTTGATGTTATGGAAAAGTACAATATTTTAGGCGTTGAAATGGAGGCTGCCGGCATTTATGGGGTTGCTGCCGAATATGGTGCAAAAGCACTGGCCATTTGCACGGTTTCAGATCATATTCGAAAAGGCGAAGCAATGTCAGCAGAGCAAAGACAATTAGGCTTTAAAGAAATGATCACCGTTGCATTAGAGTCTGTTTTATTAAATCAAAACTAAAAAATGGCAGGAAATCTGCCATTTTTTATTTTGATCAAATAATTATTTTATTAATATTTGGATAATAGGTTATACAAGATCGCGTTTATTAAGGAATCATAAATGAATATTAAGTTTCAACTTAAAGTTATATTTTTCTTGCAATTTTTTATCTGGGGAAGCTGGTTAATCACCCTAGGTTCTTACATGATGCGTAAATTAGCATTTACTGGTATTGAAGTAGGAGCAATATATGGAACAATGGGCATCGCTTCATTATTCATGCCAAGCTTACTTGGTATTGTCGCTGACAGATGGATACCTGCTAATCGTTTGTATATGCTTTGTCATTTAATCGGTGCGATAACGCTATTTATTGCGGCTTCTGTCACATCACCTTTCATGATGATGATAGTGATACTTGTTCATTGCTTAGCTTTCATGCCTACTATCGCCATTTCAAATTCAATCTCTTATTCATGCTTAGAATCACAAGGACTTGATGTCATTACTCAGTTCCCTTGTATCAGAATTTTTGGCACGATCGGTTTTATTGTTGCCATGTGGCTTGTGAGTTTTTTACAGTTAGAACTTAGTAGTATGCAACTTTATATCGCTGCTGCATCTTCTTTGTTACTCAGCCTTTATTCATTTTCATTACCATTAATTCCAACAACAAAAAACACGAATGATGAAAAAAACATCATTAGCTCATTAGGATTAGATGCTTTTGTTTTATTCAAACAACCTAGAATGGCTATTTTCTTTTTATTTGCAATTTTATTAGGTGGCATTTTACAAATCACCAACACCTTTGGTAATCCATTTTTACATGATTTTGAAAAATTTCCTGAATATGCCGATAGCTTAGTGGTTAAGTATCCTTCCGTACTATTATCTATTTCTCAAATTTCAGAAGTGGTATTTATTTTATTTGTACCTTTCTTTATGAAACGTTTAGGTATCAAATACGTTATGCTAATTAGTATGTTTGCTTGGGTTGCACGTTTTGGTTTATTTGCTTATGGTGATCCATCTCCAGTCGGTTTTATACTATTACTTCTTTCAATGATTGTTTATGGTTGTGCCTTCGACTTTTACAATATATCAGGTTCAATGTATGTTGAAAAATCCGTATCGCCAACTATTCGTAATAGTGCTCAAGGACTATTTATGACCATGACCAATGGGCTTGGTGCTTATTTAGGTTCGGTAATTAGTGGCTTTGTAGTCGATCATTACACAACTACAAGTGGCATTGATTGGCAAACAGTCTGGCTTGTTTTTGCAAGTTATGCTTTGGTTCTAGCTATTGTGTTTATGTTGATTTTTAAAAACGAGAATCCTAATCCACAAGCAACCATAAATTAATAATTCATTGAGTGGTTGTTCATTCCCGCCACTTAATCAATATGCAGGCAGCAATATTAGTTGTTGCCTTTTGCTAGCACAAAATTAGCTTAAAAATATGATTTACCAAACAAAAATATAAATAAGTAATGCAAAATGTATGGCGGGAGGATGTCTTATCAAGGTAAAATACCCTAGCTTATAATTAGCAACAATAAATATGCTATTTTTAGCTTTGATAAGTGTTTTAATGTCATTATTACTAAAACCATTTAGCTCATTTTAAATAGATTAAATACCTAATGAACGATCAAATAATACCCAAAGTCATATTACATGAGCACATTGAAGGGAGCATTACTCCTATTATGGCTCAAAAGTTAGCTGATAAAAATCAAATCCCCTTTCCTAGTTCTTTATGTTATAAAAAGGGAGAATATGATGAGCAAGAGTATCAAAATGGACGTTATCGATATGATGAAACAAATTTCATAGAATTTATTCAAACTTATGATACTGTTTCTCATTTTTTAAAAACTCCGGAAGATTATTATTTAATTACATTTGATTTTTTGAGTAGAAATGCCAAACAGGGACTAATCTACTGTGAACTTTTTATCTCTCCTTATCATATCTGTGCAACCGAAATTGATGGCAAAATGACTTGGGATAAAGAACGATTCCAACAAACCTTAACACAAATGGATAAAGCCATTATTGACGTCCGAAAAAATCATAATATTACCGTTAGGTATCATGTTATCGGCGTTCGACATCTTGGTGCTAAAATTGTCCATGAAACATTAAAATTTATTGAAAATAATCATCACCGTTTTATTACTGGATTCAACATTGCAGGCAATGAAAGAGCAGGTCATTTCGATGATTTTCAAGATTCACATCAATTAGCATCTAAATTAGGCTTACAAAAATCTTATCATGCAGGCGAAATTGAGCCAGCAGAAAGCATCATTCAAGCATTAAAACATGGCGCAACAAGAATTGGGCACGGCATTAAAGCCATTGATGATCAAAATCTAATTAATGAACTGATTAAGAACAACATCACCCTAGAAGTTGCACTCACCAGTAATCGTATTTTGGTTAATGAACTACACGGCGATATCTATCAGCACCCAATAAGACGGCTTTATGACCAAGGGGTTCGCATTACTCTCAATACGGATGATGCCGGAATTTTCGGCACCGATATTGAAAAAGAATATAACATTGCCCAATCCATATTTGCATTTTCACGATTAGAATTGCTTGACATAACGCTGTGTGGCGTTCAGGCCGCATTTGCCGAAGAATCGGTTAAGAGTCGTTTGATAGGGCATGTTTTTTCATGTTTTACCTCTAATGATAAACAAGTGATGAAAAAATGCATTAATGATAAGAAATATCATCCAGCAATCATTAAACGATTTTTAGAATATCAAAAGCAGTTACTAGCCATGCCCGTTAACTAATTTAGTTATCAGAATGATAGGAGATTCGCATGAAAAAAAATAAACGCATCCTGACCTTTTTATCCCTATTTATTTCCGGTATTGCTAATGCTGCAACAGTCGATTTAAGAATTATCGAAACGACTGATTTACACGGCAATATGATGAATTATGATTATTTTAAAGATCAAACTATTGATTCATATGGGTTAGTTAAAACTGCCAATTTAATTCATCAAGCAAGAGGTGAAGTAAAAAATAGTGTTCTTGTAGATAATGGTGATTTAATTCAAGGTAGCCCAATGGCTGATTATGCAGTTGATAAAGGCCTTAGTGAGGGCAAGATACACCCAGTATATAAAGCACTCAATACCCTTGATTATGTTGTTGGTAATATTGGTAACCACGAATTTAATTTTGGATTGGAATTTCTGAAAAAAAGCCTTTCTGGAGCTAAATTTCCTTACATTAATGCCAATGTCTATGATGCTAAAACCAATAAGCCATATTTCAAGCAATATATTATTGTAGATACTCCTGTTATTGATAGAGATGATAATAAGCATACTATCAAAATTGGTTATATCGGTTTTGTCCCACCACAAATTATGCAATGGGATAAGCTTAACCTTAATGGCAAAGTTGTTGTCAAAGATATTACTGAAACCGCTAAATTATTAGTACCGGAAATGAAAAAACAAGGCGCTGATGTCATTATTGCAATTCCACACTCTGGCGTGTCGGCTGAACCTTATAAAGCGTTAGCTGAAAATTCAGTTTATTACTTAAGCCAAGTAAAGGAAATTAATGCAATTATGTTTGGTCACTCACATGGCGTCTTCCCAAGTGAAGAATTTGAATCACTTCCTAATACTGATATAAAAACTGGAAATATCAATCATGTTCCCGCGGTCATGCCAGGACAATGGGGAAGCCATTTAGGCGTAGTGGATTTAGTTCTAACGGGAGATAAATCCAATTGGCAAGCTATTTCAGGGAAATCTGAAGCACGGCCCATTTATGACCAAACGAATAAAAAAGCCTTAGTTGAAGCTGATCAAAAACTCGTTGATATTCTAACAACAGACCACCAAGGTACGCGTAAATTTGTAAGTAAACCTATTGGTAAAGTTTCAACCGATATTACTAGCTATTTAGCGCTAGTCGAAGATACATCAGCCTTACAAATTATTAATGATGCACAAACCGATTACGTTAAGCAATTTATTCAAGGCGATCCAGATCTGGATGGCCTGCCAGTTTTATCAGCTATTGCACCATTTAAAGCTGGTGGCAGAAAAAACGATCCAAGCGCTTTTGTTGACGTAAAAAAGGGTGATCTTACCTTTAGAAATGCAGCAGATATCTATCTGTATCCTAATATTTTATCTGTAATTAAAATTACAGGCAAAAATATAAAAGAATGGCTTGAATGTTCTGCGGGTATGTATAACCAAATAGATATTCATACAGCAAATCCGCAATATCTAATTAATTGGGATAAATTTAGAACCTATAATTTTGATACAATTGATGGTGTAAATTATCAAATCGATATCACCAAACCTCCACGTTATGATGCTAATTGCCAGTTAATCAATCCAACATCTGAAAGAATAACTAATTTGACATACAAACAAAAACCACTTGATCCTAATCAAATGTTTTTAATTGCTACAAATAATTATCGAGCTTATAGCGGCATATTCCCAGGTACTGGCGAAAAAAATGTTAAATTTAATTCACCAGATGATTTAAGAGTGATCCTGTCAGCTTATATCACTAAGGTTACTAAACAAGAAGGATCGGTCAATGTTATTGTTGATAACAACTGGCAAATTGCGCCAATATCGAGTGAAACCAAATTAGATATTCGTTTTGAATCATCCCCTACTGATGAAGCTAAAACTTATATTGAAAAACATTCACTATACCCTACTGAATTTATCGAAAAAGATAAATTAGGTTTTGGTGTTTATCGATTAGATTTACAGTCATCAGCTAACGCTCAACCTAAAATTTAATTAATATTATTACGAAACAAAGGATTCTCAATATGAAAATTGAAAAACTCATTGAACTCGCTAAAACTGCTCGCTCTAAAGCTTATGTTCCTTACTCCAAATTTCAGGTTGGTGCAGTATTAATCACTGAAGATGATGAGGCGATTTTAGGTTGCAATGTTGAAAATGCCTCTTATGGCCTAGCCAATTGTGCAGAACGTACCGCTATTTTTAAAGCAGTTTCAGAAGGTAAAAGAAAATTTAAAAAATTAGTGGTAATTGGTGATACTGACGGTCCAATTTCGCCTTGTGGAGCTTGCCGTCAAGTAATCAGTGAGTTTTGCGCTAAAGATATGCCAGTTATTTTAACGAATATGCAAGGTAAAATCCAAGAAACCACTGTTGGTGAATTGTTACCTTGGTCTTTTTCGCCAAGTGATTTAGATTAGTTTTGCTTGTGAGCAATGTAATTTTAGCTATATTGAAAATAAAAAGAAATTGATACTTATTGTTAGCTAGGATTAGCCTTCTCATCAAGCTAAATTATGGATGAGAAGAATATAATCCTAATTTATTGATATTAAGAGAGACGAATAATGAGATTTGTAGATATTATTGAAAAAAAACGTGATGGACATGCATTAACCACTGACGAAATTCAATTTTTTATTACTAACTACACTAATGGTACCATCCCTGATTACCAAGTTAGCGCTTTATTAATGGCAATTTATTATCAAGGTATGACATCAAAAGAATGTGCGGATTTAACCAGTGCCATGATGTATTCAGGTGATACTGTTGACCTATCATCAATAAAAGGAATTAAAGTCGATAAACATTCAACTGGTGGTGTGGGTGACACCACAACATTAGTACTTGCTCCTTTAGTTGCAGCATTAGATGTGCCGGTCGCTAAAATGTCAGGACGTGGGCTTGGGCATACTGGTGGCACAACCGATAAATTTGAGTCGATTGCGGGATTCAAAATTGAATTAAGCAAACAAGATTTTATTAATCAGGTGAATACCAAGGGTTTAGCAGTAATCGGTCAGTCAGGTAATTTAACACCAGCCGATAAAAAGCTCTATTCACTACGTGACGTAACTGGCACCGTTAATTCTATCCCACTTATTGCAAGCTCAATTATGAGTAAAAAATTAGCTGCTGGTGCTGATGCTATTGTGCTTGATGTTAAAACCGGTGATGGCGCACTAATGAAAAATATGGTTGATTCAGAAAAATTAGCTCACGAAATGGTCAATATCGGTAACCAAATTGGCCGCAGAACCATGGCTATTATTTCAGATATGTCACAACCACTTGGTTTTGCAATTGGTAATGCACTTGAAATAAAAGAAGCGATTGATACTTTGAAAGGTAAAGGTCCTGCTGATTTAACTGAGCTAGTTTTAACATTAGGTAGCCAAATGGTTGTGCTTGCCAACAAAGCGAAAACATTAGAAGAAGCCAGAGCTAAACTCCAAGAGGTCATAAAAAATGGTAAAGCAATTGAAAAATTTAAGACCTTAATTGAAGCGCAAGGTGGTGATAGCTCGGTTGTTGATCATCCTGAAAAATTAGCAAGCGCGCCATACCAAATCGCACTACCTGCGCAAAAATCAGGCTACATTACAAAGATTATTGCGGATCAAATTGGCATTGTTGCAATGCAATTAGGCGCGGGGCGAGCAACCAAAGATGATATCATCGATCCAGCGGTTGGAATCGTATTACATAAAAAAGTCGGTGATAAAGTTGATGAGGGTGAAGCTTTATTAATGATTCATGCCAATACTGATAAGCTTGATGCAATCAAACAAAAATTGTATGACAATATTATTGTTAGTGATAGTGCAAGCGAGCCACAATTGATTTATAAAGTGATTACGGAGTAGTCATTATAATAAGGATTTAGGAGGAACCATGTTTCAGCCAAAATTAAATAAAAAAATATCACTACTTGTTGTTTTGAGTCTATTTTCAGCTAATGTTATAGCGACTGTTTCGAACAAAAAACCAACAATACCCACTTGGGAAAAGAACACAATTTATCAATTTACTATTCTACATACTAACGATCACCACGGTCGTTTTTGGCAAAATGATATTGGTGAATATGGACTTGCTGCACAAAAAACAGTCGTTGATAAAATAAGAAAGGAGGTAGCTGCTAAAGGCGGAAAATTGTTGCTTCTATCTGGCGGTGATATTAATACTGGCGTTCCTGAATCCGATGTACTTCAAGCAAAACCTGATTTTTTAGGTATGAATGAAATTGGCTACAATGCGATGGCTGTGGGTAATCATGAATTTGATCACCCTTTAACGATTATTCGTGAACAACAAAAATGGGCAAATTTTCCTTTTCTATCTGCAAATACTTACTTTAAAGGCACCGATAATCGTGTTTTTGATGCCTACGCAACATTTGATTTAAATGGTATTAAAGTGGCAGTATTTGGATTAACCACAGATGATACAACTTTTTTAGCTTCACCTAAAAATACTGATGGCATTGAATTTCATAAAACCTTACCCGAGGCGCAAAAAATTATAGCTCAGATAAAAAAGATGGAACATCCTGATATGATTATTGCTTTAACGCATATGGGACATTATGAAAATGGCGAACATGGTTCAATGGCGCCTGGAGATGTTGAATTAGCCCGCGGGTTAAAAAGTGGTGAATTAGATATGATTGTGGGTGGTCATTCACAAAATCCCGTTTGTATGGCAAGTCCAAATAAGCGCATTACCGAATATGTCCCAGGAACCCCTTGTGCACCCGATCAGCAAAACAGGACTTGGATTGTTCAAGCGCATGAATGGGGTAGATATGTTGGACGTGCAGATTTTACCTTTTTAAACGGCAAAATAACTTTGCAAAATTATCAACTAATCCCTATCAATTTAAAAAAAGAAGTTGATAATGGTGATGGTACAAAACGCCTTGAATATTACAGTGAAGAGATATTACAAGATAAAAAATTACTCGAAAATCTAAAGCCTTATCAAGAACAAGGAAAGCAACACTTACTAATTAAAAGCGGAGAGTTATCCGGCCGACTTGAAGGTGATCGTAATATTGTAAGATATCAACAAAGCAATATGGGACAATTATTGCTTAGCGCTTTTATTGAAAAAACCAGTGCTGATATGGGGATTATGTCAGGTGGTATGATTCGCGATTCATTAATTGAAGGTAATATTACTTATCGCGATATTTTAAAAGTTGAGCCTTTTGGTAATAACGTTGTTTATTTTGATCTGACGGGTAGTGAATTAATTGATTACCTTAAAGTAGCTCTTAACAAAAAACCAGGTTCTGGCGGATATGCGCATATGAAAAATATCACCTTGACACGATCAAACAATAACATTGAAGATATAAAAATTAAAAATGAACCTATCGATTTACAAAAATCATATCGCATAGTTACGCTAGACTTTTTAGCTGCTGGTGGTGATGGTTACCCAATAACCAATACTTCACCAACTTATGTTGATACGGGTTATCGTGATGCTGATGTAGTAAAACAGTATTTTGAGAAATACTCTCCTATTAATGCATCAGATTATGAACCAACACCATTTATTTTTGAAAAATAAGTACTGAGGTAGCTATGAACATGACAGAATTTCAACTAAATTGTTATAATATAGTGACTGATCCTAATCTATCACCTAAACAAAAATCCCATTTACTTGCACTTGCAGCAGAAAATAATTTACCTTATGTAAATCTAGATAGTGAAACCCGACATGCTTTAGATGAACGTGTGATTTGCGATATGTATGAAGGTCATGCGCCCTATAAGCCCCGCTATGTGCTACCTGATTATGCTAAATTTTTAAAGCAAGGTTCAAAATGGCTAGAACTTGAGCCAGCAAAAACATTTGATGATGCATTAAATATGCTTACCATCATTTATCATCACGTTCCTTCGGTAACTGGTATGCCTGTTTATTTGGGGTGTTTAGATGAAGTGTTACTTCCTTATGTTGGCGATTTAACAGAAGAGGATCTTTATCCACGATTAAAACGTTTTTGGATTATGCTTGATCGCAATCTTCCTGATGCATTTATGCATGCCAATATTGGTCCGACCGATAATGTGATCTGCCGCGTTATTTTACGTGTTGATCGCGAGCTTAAACAAGTTGCTCCGAATCTAACGTTTATTTATGATGAAGATATCACGCCAGAATCGTTACTCAATACCGCAATTGAAAATATTTGCGAAACAGCAAAACCTCATATTGCTAATAATATGATGATTAAAAAAGATTTTGATGAAAAAGGCTACGGTGTAGTGAGCTGTTATAACTCACTGCCTATTGCTGGTGGTGGAAGCACATTATCCAGAATTAATTTGAAAGAAGTGGCATTACGTAGTCAAGATATTGATGATTTTTTAAAACATGTTCTTCCACACTACTGCCAATTACAGATGAATTTAATTCAAGCAAGATCAGCATTTCTTTTTGAAAAATCTAACTTTTTTAGCAATAGTTTTTTAGTTAATGAAGGATTAATTGACACAACTCGATTTGCACCAATGTTTGGTATTTATGCGATGGCAGAAGCAGTCAATATTTTACAAGAAAAATCTGGATTAGCAGGACGTTATGGTAAAGATGAAGAAGCCAATGAGCTAGCTTCAACAATTTCTAAACAACTTGCTGAATTTGTTGATAATCATAAGGTTAACTATGCTTGGAAAGGAAAGGCGATGTTACATTCGCAATCGGGCATCAGTTCCGATAGAGATGCCACACCTGGTTTACGCATACCTTATGGACATGAACCTGATCCTGTTACACACATTATGGCATTATTTAAACACCATAAATATTACACCTCTGGCATTAGTGATATTTTAACGATTGATGAAACGATAAAAAATAATCCATTAGCATTAGTACAAATTTGTAAAGCCGCATTTAAATTTGGTTTCCGTGAATTTACTGCTAATATCAGTGGTAATGATCTTGTGCGAGTAACTGGCTATATGGTAAGACTATCGGATATCAAAAAATATAAACAAGAAGGATCGCGGATTAATACGACATTTTTAGGTAGCGAAGCAGCCGAAGCGCCTGACAACAAGAGTTACTTATGCCGCACACCTCGAGTAATCAGCTATGAACAAGCCATGGGCAATCATTAATAAACTGTTACCCTTTTCTTGTGTTGACGGACCAGGAAACCGGTTAGTCATATTTTTACAAGGCTGTAATTTTAAGTGTTTAAATTGCCACAATCCTTATACTATTTCGCCGTGTAAGGATTGTGGTGATTGTGTGGCAACTTGCCCGCATCAAGCGTTAACATTTATCAATAATAAAGTTATCTGGCAATCTTCACAATGTGAGCAATGTGATACATGTATTAATACTTGTCGTCATAGTTCTACTCCAATGACCTATCAATATAGTGTTGAAGATGTTTTACTTGAGATCCGCAAATACTTGCCTTTTTTGAATGGTATTACCATTAGTGGTGGCGAAGCGACATTACAGTTACCTTTTATTGAAAGACTTTTTCATGCTGTTAAACAAGCCGAGGATTTAAAGCACCTTACCTGCTTTATTGATAGCAATGGTTACTTAGTGAAAACAGGTTGGCAAAAAGTAGAAAACGTAATGGATGGTGCGATGATCGACCTTAAAGCTTGGGATGATGATGTACATAAAAAACTGACGGGTAAAGGCAACCTACGAGTGAAAGAAACCATTAAATATCTTTCAGAAGTTAACAAATTATATGAAGTAAGATTTTTAATTATTCCAAAACAAACCGATCTACAAGACAATGCTAAAAACATTGCAGAATTCTTAATGGATTTGGATCCTAATATTCGAATAAGAATTAATGCATTTCATAATCATGGAGTGCACGGTATCGCCAAAACATGGTCTGTAGCCACTAAACAGCAAGTCGAACTTTTTGCAGAACAATTAGAACAAAATGGGTTAAATAAAATTACCTTACCATCTGTATATTTATAATCTATTTTGCTGAAATTGAGTAATAACGGATAAATTAAATATACGTTACAGAGGTGGAGGAGCTTTCCTCCTCTTTATTATTTTGTTTGACTCAACTTATTGTGATATATTACAAGAAATATTTGCCAGCATGTGATAACTTACTATTTGCTTTTTTTAAATGCTGCAGCAAATGCGTTCCCCATCGCGCTGTTGCCTAATAATGGCGTATTATTTTGTTTGTTGGTATGTGAGCGACTTTTAGAAGATCGACTATCTTTCTGTTTAGTTGATGAAGCAGGATCATCAAGACGCATGGTTAAAGCGATACGTTTGCGAGGAATATCTACTTCAATCACTTTCACTTTAACAATATCACCAGCTTTCACAACAGTTCTTGGATCATCAACAAACTTATCTGACAGTGCCGAAATATGCACTAAACCATCTTGGTGAACACCAATATCCACAAAAGCGCCAAAGTTGGTTACATTGGTTACCGCGCCTTCCATAACCATGCCAACTTTTAGATCTGTCATGGTTTCGATATCATCAGCAAATTGAGCAGTTTTAAATTCAGGTCTTGGATCACGGCCTGGCTTGTCGAGCTCTTTAATAATATCTGTGACTGTTGGTACACCAAAATGGTCATCAATATAATCAACTGCGTTAAGTGATTTTAAATAATTTGTGTCACCTAGAATATCTTTTAATGATTTATGATTTTTTTCTAAAATTCGCTCTACTACAGGATAAGCTTCGGGGTGAACTGCTGATGCATCAAGCGGATTTTTACCATCCATAATTCTTAAAAAGCCAGCACATTGTTCAAAGGCTTTAGGACCTAAACGCGAAACTTTTAATAACTGCTTACGATCAGTAAATTGCCCATTTTCATTACGCCAATCAATAATATTTTGGGCAATCACTTTATTAAGTCCGGCAATACGTGCAAGTAGCATCATTGAGGCGGTATTTAAATTGACACCAACCGCATTTACACCATCTTCAACAACCGCATCAAGTTTTTTAGCTAACTGAGTTTGGCTTACATCATGCTGATATTGACCAACACCGATTGATTTAGGATCAATTTTAACAAGCTCTGCCAAGGGATCTTGTAATCGTCTTGCAATTGATACCGCACCACGGATCGATACATCAAGATCGGGGAACTCTTGTGCTGCAAGTTCAGAAGCTGAATACACTGACGCCCCTGCCTCGCTGACAATAACTTTTTGACCTTTAACTTCTGGGTATTTTTTTTGAACGTCGAGATAAAAACGCTCTGTTTCTCTCGATGCCGTACCATTACCAATAGCCACTAATTCGACTTGGTATTTAATACAAAGCGATGCCACTATCATGGCTGCTTTATCGGCTTGACCTGTATGCGGATAAATCGTTTCGGTCGCAACTAATTTACCGGTTGCATCAACAACAGCAATTTTGACGCCTGTACGTAATCCAGGATCCATCCCCATGGTCACTTTCATACCAGCTGGAGCAGCCATTAACATATCATGCAAATTGGCAGCAAATACGTTGATCGCCTCTTCTTCGGCGCGTTCACGTAATGTTGTCATTAATTCGGTTTCCATGTGCATTAGAATTTTGATGCGCCATGTCCAATTAATAACGGCTTTACGCCATTTATCTGCCGGCTGATCATTAAAATGAACATCTAAATATTCAGTGATGATTTGTTCACAATAACTTTCTTTTGGTGTTTCTTCAAATTGTGGATCGGCATTTAACGAGAGTTGTAAAAATCCTTCATTTCGACCACGAAACATCGCTAAAGCTCGATGAGAAGGCACTTTTGAAATAAGTTCACTTTGTGCAAAATAATCTCGAAATTTTGCGCCCTCTTCTTCTTTGCCACTCACCACTTGTGAAACTAAATGCGCATTATTCCAGAGATAATGCCGTACTTTTGCCAGTAATGCTGCATCTTCAGCAAATCGCTCCATTAAGATATAACGTGCACCATCTAATGCAGATTTAGTATCCGCAATACCATTGTCCAAATTGATATACTTTTCCGCTTCAATTTCCGGATCAAGTATTGGGTTTTGCCATAAGTCATTAGCTAATGGTTCAAGACCCGCTTCAATAGCTATTTGACCACGAGTACGACGCTTAGGTTTATAAGGCAAATAAAGATCTTCAAGTTCGGTTTTACTTAACGTTTGTATGATACTTTGGCTTAATTCTGGTGTTAATTTACCTTGTTCTTCAACTGACTTTAAAATCGTTTGTTTGCGATCTTCAAGTTCACGTAAATAGCTCAATCGGCTATCTAAAGTGCGTAATTGAGTATCGTCAAGACCTCCTGTCACCTCTTTCCGATAACGGGCAATAAATGGAACGGTACTACCTTCATCCAATAATTGGATTGCAGCTAAAACTTGCTCTGGTTTTACCGTCAGCTCACCAGCTATAATATGGCTAATTTGTTTATTAATCATGGTTATTTTATCTATTTTTTAACATGCGGTAATTATATACCTATCTTCGTTTTTGTTGCAATTCAACGAATTTGATCAGTTATCTAAAAATAGCTCTACTTATCATTAATTTTTATTGAGTAAATGAATATTAAATAAAACTCATAATTAAACTCACCATTTTATTTAGCAACACATATCCCATAATAATCATAACCAGTTCCCCAAGTCGTTACATTATTATCATACAATGCTTCTATTCATATTTACATAAATAGCATTGCCATTACTTGGTGAAATTCCACTGATCCAACCATAGGTTTGATTATAAAAATTAGCTCCTAAAAATACGCCATTGCCCCCCATTCAGTAAGTAATCCATGGTGAACAGCTCTTTTATAATTATGATGAGGATGAAAATTATCACTTAAACTATTTAACCTAGCATTACTCAAATCCCTAACATTTGCTTGTCGATAATTGCCTAATCCTTCACACCACTCTTTTTGCTGAGCAGGCCAAGCAACAAAATCCCCTCGATTAATAAACCACTGCGTTATTCTAAATTTATCAATGAGCTTCAAACCCTGTTTTGTTGTGCCAATTAATTCAATATCAACAGGTAAGTTGGCTGTTGGTGCTGTAGCTTTATCTTCAACTTTGCTTGATGAGTCAGGGCATTTTAACGTGACAAGCACCATATTCTTGTTATCATAAACTTTGAACCCTTTTGAGCTTGGGCTTCTGTTTTTTGTATACTTGCGGTAATTGCATTAAGCGAACTATCATCAACATTTGATGTTTTTACCATCCATGTTGTTGTATCTAATGTATTATCTATTCCATTGATCACTAAATAAAAATAAAGCCCATTTGCACCTGTAGATGGGAAATTATCTAAATAATCAGATTGTGGTATATGACCATTGTTAGTTGCTGGGTCAAAAATGCTTTTATCACCATAGGTATAGCCTCCACCAGCATAAGACATATTTGGGCTGGCATATTTAATTGCTTCGCCACCTATTTTGACATGAAATCTTCGATAAGGAGTCTTAGTTATGGCTATCTTATTATCTGGGTAATTCTGAGAGTTTGGTACACCATACTTTGTATTCAAAGAAACAGAGCCACTTGCTTTAATATATGGGTAAACGCCATTTTTCAATAATGTACTAAATGTCGTTGTTGTCTGAGCTGCTGTTAATTTAACCTCATTGTCATCTGAATCTTCATAATACCATGCTAGAGAAAGAGGATGGGCTGTATCTTCTGATAAAGAAATAGCACCATAAACATCTATTACATCTGTATTTTGAGGTTGTTTGATTGCAGAGGATAATTTCAAACTCACTGGAGTTTTAGTCGCAATATTAATACCTAGTGCAGAATCTAAATCGTTTGTATTAAAATAAGTTTTTCCATCATAGGTAACACCAAAATAATCAAATTCAGCATTCGATTCAATGCTATTTTCAATCGAAGTAATAAAGCGAGGACTGTGCCCTTCAATAACATTAGTGGTAACAGCCGATAATGCTAAAGATTCTGTTGAGAAAAAACTTACAAAAAAACTAAGTTAAAAGCTAATTGGTACCGTGTAGCCATATTAATACCTAATAATAATTTCAAGTTATATAAAATCTGTTATTGAATTTCAATGATTGTTGAATTAAACCTATTTATATAGTGCACATAACTTAATATAATTATTAGGTAAATCATTTATCATTAACAGAAAGAAAAAAACGAAAAATCATAGCAAAACCTTGTTTTTATCTTTGTAACACAATTTAAATCAAAAACAACAAAAACACGTGTAACGCATATTAAATACTCAGTCAAACACCAAAACACATAAAATGAAATGAAAAGGACGTTAAATTATGCGAATAGCAAATTACATAACAAGAGAAGGGTATTTAGCACTTGAGCACGAATTAAAATATTTGTGGAAAAAAGAAAGACCTAAAGTTACCCAAGTAGTATCTGAGGCAGCCGCCCTTGGCGATCGCAGTGAGAACGCCGAATATATCTATGGCAAACGAAGGTTGAGAGAAATCGATAGGCGGGTTCGTTTTCTAACTAAACGATTAGAATCACTGACAATTGTCGATCCTAATCCAAGGCAAGAAGGCAGGGTATTTTTTGGTGCATGGGTAAAATTAGAAGATGAAAAAGAAAATCTACATATTTATCGTATTGTGGGAGCGGATGAGTTTGATCCTAGAAAAAATTGGATATCGATTAACAGCCCTGTAGCAAGAGCGCTAATAGGGCATAAAATTGATGATGAAATCACTGTTATGACACCAAATGGCAAAGCATTTTATTACATTGTAACGATTAGTTATACCGAATTGGTCTCTTAAATAGCGTGCTTTAAATAAAAAACAATTCGTTTTTTATAATCTATAACTCGATAGTCTATTGTCTGTAATGTATAAGCAATAAAGTATATAATCATAACAATATTTATAATATTATCTAAGGCATTATGATATCCATCAATCAATTATATATCTATCCAATCAAATCAATTCAAGGTATAAAACTTACTAAAGTAAATACTGCTGAAGGTGGCTTTGAGCATGATCGTATTTTGATGATTAGCGAACCTGATGGAACCTTTATTACTGCAAGAGAATATCCACAACTGCTAAAAACAAGTGCCATTATCATAGGGAACGAAGTACATATTTCTCATCCATCAATGACAACTATCAGACTTAACCTAGATGAATTTTCAAACTCTCAGGAAAAGACAGAAGTTTGGGATAATCATTTCACTTCGCACATTGCCCCTATAAGGGTGAATCAATTTTTCAGCCAAATTCTTCAAAAAGACGTCCAATTACGTTGGCTTGGGCATCAATTATCACGTCGAACAAAACGTTACCCTCAAGTACCTGTTAGTTTTGCTGATAGATATCCTTACTTGTTATTAAATAAAGCTTCATTTGATTATTTACAACAGCAATGTCCAGAAAAATTAGATATTAGGCAATTTCGCAGTAATATTATCATTCAAGGCGCGCTACCTTTCGCAGAAGATGGTTGGAAAACAATCAAAATTGGCAAAGTGATTTTTGATATTGTAAAACCTTGTGCTCGCTGTGCGTTAACAACTATTGATATCAATTGTGCAAACCCATTAAACAATGGTGAACCACTTAAAACATTACGTTATTTTAGATCTGATGAACAAGGCCAAATCGATTTTGGAATGAATATGATTGCTCGTAATCACGGAACCATCTCTGTTCACGATAAAGTCGAAGTATTAGAGCGACAACTTGCCAAAAATTACATTAAAACCTTTCCATCAGAAATAAAAAGTGAAATACAACCTTGTACCATCACTTTGGGAAATAAAACTATTCAAGCGAATGATAAGCAAACTATTTTAGAACAGTTAGAACAAAATGGAATAGCTCTACCTTATTCTTGCCGTACTGGCATATGTGGGCGTTGCTTAGTGTTTTTGAAAAAAGGGAAAGTCAAATCACTGACTCAGTCAGCGATAAAACGGAATAATCGAATTTTAGCCTGTAGTTGTGTGCCAATGGGTGATATCGTAATCGAGTAAAAAGTTAGTATTAATGATTCAAAAAATAAGTGTGTTTGTTTTGGTGCTTATATTTTTATCTACTGTATTTTCAACTAATGATTTTAGTATCGTGACGAATTTTTTAAAAAAAATAAAAATAAAAATAAACAAAATAATATAGAATCAAATTCAGATCAGAATAATTTAACTAGTATTAGAAAATTAGAACAACTTATGTTAAGTTGGCCAATAGACTTTCATCTAAAAACTGCAACAAGTTAAAAAAATTTACGGTCTTGCCATAACGAAAGAAAAAGATTTTACTTTATATTATGATCCTCAATCAGGTTATGGCGAAGAAACCGATCCAGAGAGTAATTATAACAAATTTGGTTGAAAAACTTTAATTTCTAATGATGTTTTAGCTACATTACAACTTAACTTTTATTATGCTGATGATGACAGATTCAATAAAGCAATGGAGTATTTTGAACTTGCTTGTGCCATAAAATCATCTGGTGCATGCAATTTGTATCAACAACAGTTAAAACAGCCAAAAAAATAATGTATATTCATTATTTTATCAATTTGACAGAACTAATCCTAATGTTAAAGGTCACCACAGACATTGCAAAATGGTATGAAGATTCAGATAAGCTATTTAAAGCAATCAATTACTATTCATATTGTATCGATAAAGATCCCGAGTTATTACTTAATAATAGCCGCATTATTTAAAAAGTTAGATATAAATTACGACTTAAAAAAATACTTATTAAAATTTACGGAACGAAACTTGTTGATCTATAGAGATTAGAGAAGATAGGACTACATTATCTTAAATTGGATGCAGATCAAGGCCACGAAGAAGCCGCAATTCTTTACATCATAAGTAAAAATTGCCCTAGAATACCTTATTTTTCATGCTAGATTATTTAAATCCTCGTCTTGAACGACGAGGATTTACGGCTTAATGATAAAAAGCAGTTTTAATTTTATTAAATAGCTTCTAATTTCAAATATTCTGGATGTTGTGCCGTATCGTGTTGTATAGGCTTTAATCTATCATTCATCACTTTAATCGCTTCTGAAAAATAGAAAGTTTTGTTCATAGCGAAAAACGTTGGTTGAGCAATAATGCAAAGAGATGCATTTTCGCTGGCTTCAACGACCAATAAATAGACTTTTTGGCTTGTTTCTTGTAAGTTCACCTCTACAATATCAGCAACTTTCGGTTTATAAAACATAGGTTGTTGAGAAAAATACCAACTTTTGGGCATCTGCGGTTTTAAAAAATTAGCCGCCACAATAGCATTAATTGATAATTCAATTTTTTGCGAATCAGTCAAATTAAGCAACTGACACCTATCATGAAATTGATAATAAAATGTTGCATCACTAACTGAAAATGGAAACTCACAAAAAACATCAGGAATTAATATCTTACTTGGATAACAAGAACGGAATAGCATTTCAGATGAAACTTCAAGCATCAAACTATCATATCCACTATCAAAATACCATCGCCAACAATCAGTTGGTCGAAAAGCCAATTTCATTAATATGTTATCCTCTTATAATTGAATTAAATTTACTCAAAAAGATAACATAACTTTAAAAAAAAATAAATAAAAAGCTAAAAGAAAAATTATTTAATTATATAATTTTTAAAAACTTTAAATACCTATTTAAATCGTCAAAATAAAAATGATCTAATTTTGAGCATTTTAATTTATTTATTCTATTACTCAGATCCACTATTTCCTGAATATTTTTTTATAATAAACTTTAAAGCATAAATTTTAAATAAAAAGGTGCTTTTGAGCACCTTTCAGATTGATGACAAAGAACTCGCTTTTTGGCGAGTTCTTTGATCTAATAGAGAGGAGTCCACTATAAGAGAAGTTCTTCTATGCTAAAAAAACCAACTCCAGCGACACCAGAAAAAATAGAGCAAATCTCACTAGATGCGCTTGTCCCCCAAAATCATCTTGTTCGTAAAATAGCTAAAGTCATTGATTTTGAATTTATTCGAGAAGCGGTAGCACCACTTTATTGCCC